>JAIORV010000012.1 GCA_021107945.1 Vulcanimicrobiota bacterium
AGCTTCAGGTTCTGCTTCTTCGACGGCGACTTCTTCTTTAGCCATCTCTTCAATTACTTCTTTTTCCGGTTCCGCTTCAGCTTCAGGTTCTGCTTCAGCTTCTGCTTCTTCTATGGCGACTTCTTCTTTAGCCATCTCTTCAATTGCTTCTTCTTCCGGTTCCGGCTCTTCTCCGGTCTTCTCGGACATATCCTTGCCTAAAATTCTCTCTATTTGCTCAAGTTTTTTCTTCAACACTTTGACTCTTTCAGGTTTGAGGTCCTTGATTTCCAGAGCGTCTTTAATAGCCTTAATTGTATTATCGTGGTCTTCAAGTTTTTCGTAAAGCAGTATGAGAGAGAGGCTGGCAGTGATGTTGTGAAGATCCATCTCGAGTGTTTTCTTGTACATTTTGATAGCCGATTTGGTCTTGTCAATCTTCTCGTATGTAAATCCGAGCTCGTTGTATATCTCCGGCGCTTTCGTGAGTCGAAGCACTTTTTGATATTGAACTGTTGACAGCGAGAATTTTCCAATATTTCTGTATGCCCGTGCAAGATTGAATAAATATCGCGGGTCTTTTGGTTTGAACTTTGTAAGTTTTTGCAGGAAAGGAATTGCATCTTTGTAATTATGCTCTTGCAGGTAAAGCGATACGAGCTTTTCAATGATTCGAATATCATCCGGGTCCATTTCATTCAGTTCAAGGCAAAGGTCAATCAACTCCTGGCGTTGACCTGACCTCTCAAATGCTTCAATAAGTGGAATTAGTTTTTCCTTGGTTCTCTCACCTTTGACTTCGAGATATTTCTCCCAGTTAGGAATAAATGTTTGCCAATCTTTCTTGATCCTGGCAATTTTTGCCATCAGCATATAAGGATCCTGTAAACCCGGTCTGAGTGAAATCAACTTTTCAATATGGGCTTTTGCTTTTTCATACTTCTTTAACTCCATGAAATCGTGAATAATTTCCATTCTCCCCTGCACCTGATCATCGGAGATTGAAGGTCTCGTAACAGGCATGGACTCGGACGCAGTTTCTTCAAAAGATGGTGTGGCTGCGGCCTCAGCTTTTTCAGTTTCCAGGGAGCCAAGATCTATAAAAAATCCCTCTTTGTTTATTGAGGCAGTTTCAACCTCTTCTCCAACCTCCTCTTCCTCTTCCCGAGCTTTCTCCTCCTCTATTTTTCCAAGATCAAACATTTTCGTTGCTCCTGCTCCCGGGGCTTCTTCTTTTATTGCCGGAACAATCTCTTCTTCTTTTTCTTCCTCTTTTGTTTTGGAGAGTCTAGCTTTTGATAAAACAGGCTTGGCAGAGCTACTGTCTTTTTGAGTAATCTTCATTTTCTTTTTCAAGTGCATCTTGCCAAGTTTTTCCTTGCTCTGCTCGACTTCCTCCTTCATTGAGGGAGGCGCTTCTTTTGCCGCCGGTTGAACGGCCTGCGGCTTTGGAATTTCCTCTTTCTTTTCCGCCTCTTTCATTTCCGCTTCTTTCATTTCCGCTTCAAGGTTTTGAACCATTTTGTCCATTTTCTCAATATATTCCTGGTCATTGAAATGCTTTGCCAGTTCATGTCCCCTGCGGAATATTTCCAGGCTTTTGCCCTTATCTATATATTTCCCGACAAGTTCGCCAAGGCAATAGTAGGCTTGATAATAATCCGGCGCTCCTTCAACAATCTCCTTGAAGAGTTGTATTGCCTTCTTATCGTCTCCCTTGGCCTGTGCGGTAATGGCATGTGTAAACTTGCTCAGAATTTTTGGTTTAATTACGGGAGAAAGAACCTCTTCTCCATCCGCCTTACCTCTTGTTCTTCCCAGAGTTTTACCGAGCGCTTTCTTTTTGATTTTCGGTCTCCGTTTTTTCTTCTCCTGATGCCTTAATACGCTCATATCTTCCCTTGTCTCAACTTCTTTTTGGGCTTTTGGAATTCCAGCTTCGACAGGAACAACGAATTCCGGCTCGACGACTTCTTCTTCTTCTTGCGCCAACTCTCTAACAGACAACCCAATAATAGAAGTTCCCGACAACTCAAACAATGCATCCAGAGCGACCTGGGCTCTTTCATTATCGGGGTCATATTCAAGCAGTCTTGAGAGAGCAGTTTTTGCTCCATTTTCGCTCCCGAGTTTCAAGTAAAGATCAGTAAGGTCGAAGTAATTGTTAATATTTTCCGGTTCAATATCTAATGCTTTTTCATATTGCTCAATTGCCTGATTAACCTTGTCACCCTTTGCAAGGGATTTGGCGAATTTGGTTCTGGCTCTGCTGTTCTCAGGATCCAGGGTTATCACTTTCTGAAATTCCTTCTCCGCCTCATCAAACTCACCCTTTGCAGTGGAAACCTCGGCAAGACCGATGATAAGATCGAGGTCATTGGGATTGATCTTTGAAGCATATCCAAATTCGACTCTAGCTTCATCATACTTCCTCATCTTCATCAGGGAGTAGCCTTTTTCAACCATCGCCGGAACAAATTTACAGTCAATGTCCACGGCCTGGTCGAAAAATTCAATAGCGATCTCGGGTTTGTTACGATGGTATGAATAGACCATTCCAATTCCGTGCAACGCCTTGACATGTTTTGTCTCTTGTTTAACCGCTTTCTGGAATTCCTCAAAAGCGTAATCAATTTCATCCATACGGTAAAATGCCAGTCCCATTTCATAATGTGCTTCGGCGTTTTCAGGATTGAGTTCCGAGACTTTCTTCAATTCCGCAACGGCAATGTCATATTTTTCTTCAGCCATAAAAGTCTTTGCCATTGCGTAGTGGGCTTCAATATCGTTTGGTTTTATCTCAACTGTTTTCTGGAACATATCCACAGCTTTATTGTAATCTCCGTTCTCGAAATAAGCTCTGCCCAGTTGGAAGAAATATGTGGCGTTATTTGGTTTCAACTCCAGGACTTTTTTGTATTCCTTGATGGCCTCCTCATTTCTTCCTGTCTTAAAATAGACAAGGCCCAGGTTGTACCTGGCAAACGAATCCTGCGGATTGAGAGATACGGCGTTGAAAAAGTGATTTATCGCTTTTTCATAATTTCCAACTTTTTCAAATGCCGTTCCAAGGTGATAATGTGCGTAGGCATCTGCAGGATTCATCTTTAATGAAGCTTCAAGGTGTTTAATAGCGTTATCTGCATCTCCCATTTGCAGGTAAATTGCACCCAGGCTGTAGTGTGCTTCGGCATATTTGGGTTCTATTTCAATTGATGTTTTATATTCCTGAATAGCAAAATCCGGTCTGAAAATGGATTCACAAGCCTTCGCCAGAAGGAAGTGTGCTTTTGGATCTCTTTTATTTGTATCAATCGACTTCTGAAGTTGACCAATTGCCTGTTTGAATTTTCCCTGTTTCAAATAAGCACGACCAAGAGCGAAACGTAACTTTGGGTTGGAAGGATCGGACTCCAGACCTCTCTCGTACTTTTTTACCGCGATTCCGACCATGCCCTCATCCTCAAAAATCGTACCGAGGTTGTAGAATGTCTCTGAAAATTTCGGATTTGTATCAATAGCCTTCTGGAAATTTATCTTGGCGAATTGATACTGGTCGATTTCTGCATAAATCCTTCCCGATGCGTTATATGCTTCCCAGAGATTACTGTTTAATTCCGTGGCTTTCTTTAAATGAGAAAGCGCCATCTCTTTCTTGTTAAAATATTTATAACACATACCAAGCTGATAATGAGCCCAGGCGTCATCCGGTCTTATTAAAATAGGACGCTCGAATGTACTGAAAGCTTCCTCTCTTTTCTTGTTATAGTAAGCTTTAGTTGTGGGATCATCAAAAACTTTGTATATCTCCGAATCGATTTCATATGCTCTCTCCCAAGACTTAAGAGCCGGAGCGGTTTCATTTCCACGACAATAAACAAAACCAACGTGCAAATGAGCCTTTGCATGCCTCGGATTTTGCTTGATAGTGAATTCATACTCCTTGAACGCATCGCCAAAAGCATTATTTTCCTCATGGGCCATTGCAAGTCCAAAGTGCGCTTCGGGGTCGTCAGGATTGAGTCTTACAAGAGTTGTATATTTTTGCAGGGAATAACTCGATAACTCAGGCATTCTATCAACTCCTTCTATAGTAGGAAGTTACGTTTTCTACAAGTACATGTTTTTTCCTTTTACTTCATTTTCCCTGTTAAAATACAAGGATTATGTGATTTATTATAAAAAATACTAGGATTCTGAATTAAGGAGGATCCTATATGATATTTGGCAAGAATATAAACCTGTGGGCGATAGAAAAATCCGATCTTGTACAAAATTATTCCTGGGGAAATGATCCCGAACTTGTAAAATTTACAGGAATCACTCCATTGCCAAGATCCGGGTGGGAAATTGAAAGGTGGTATGAGTCGGTCCTGGGAAATCCAAATATTTTTGTATTCTCAATCAAGTTAAATGACAGCACATATATAGGAAACGTGGAAATCACCAACCTGGATTGGCGCAATCGCAAGGGAGAAATTGGAGTGATGATTGGAGACAAGAAAAGCCAGGGAATGGGATTTGGAACGGAGGCAATAATGCTGATGTGCCAATTCGGCTTCGGAGAAATGAACCTGCACAAGATTTATGCCAGAATATTGGCATTTAACGAAATAGCTGTTAAAACATTTGAGAAATGCGGCTTTAAGAAAGAAGGTATTGAAAGAGACAGTTACTATTCAGGGGGTGAATACAGGGATATATTAATATTTGGAATTCTCAGGGATGAATTCAGGGAAATAGATAAAGGAAATTAGAAAGTAAGCATCCGGTCCGGGTAACCCAGAGCAATCGCCCTGGAGAAGGCTAAAGTTCTTTGCTTCTTTGCGTTGTTTTTCTAATCCTCTAATTTGTGGACCCGATCTCTTGCTCCCGTACAATTTTCTTTGCGCGTTCCAGGAGTATAACTCTCCATACTTCCTCTTCCGTGGTTATTCCTTCTGCCACTTTTGCAAGGGCGTCCTCAAGGAGTGTCCTCATATTCTGGTCTTCCCGGGCTTTTTCCAGGATCCTGTCCGCACTGGCTTCCTGCAGGAACAATTCCCTGACATCATAGGTCATCGCAAGCAGTTCAAAAACGCCGATACGTCCATGATACCCCGTATAATAACATTTGGGGCAGCCGGTTCCCTTGAGGAGATTCTTGGGATCGAACGGAACTCCATGTTGCTCCATTTCCTCGTGAAGTTTTGAAGAAAAAGCAAACGGCACACCGCAGTGGCTGCAATTTCTTCTTACAAGTCTCTGCCCCATTGTTCCGATGCATGTGGCTGTAATAAGCCTGGGGTCAACTCCCATATCCTTCAATCGGAAAAGAGTTGAAACGGCATCATTGGCGTGAATGCTTGTGAGGACCATATGACCTGTGAGAGCGGATTCCATTGCCATCGAGGCGGTAACAACATCCCTGATCTCTCCCACCATTATAATGTCCGGATCATTTCGCACAAAAGCCCTCAGGGCAATATCAAACGTAAAATCCGCCGCAGGATTAATCTGAACCTGGGTGGCTCCACTTATTGAGTATTCCACGGGATCCTCGGCCGTGAGAATCTTCTTGCCGGGGCTGTTTAAAAGCTTTATAGCCGCATATTGCGTGGTGCTTTTACCGCTTCCCGTGGGACCGGAAATCAATATCATTCCATAGGGCATCTCAATTATACTCTTGAATCTCTGATAAGTCTTTTTTTCAAAACCAAGTTTATCAAGAGATAAATCCCGTGATTCTCTCTGTAAAACTCGAATTACAACACTTTCCCCCAGAACCGAGGGAAGAATTGCAATCCTAAGATCGAGATTGACGGAACGGATATAAATACGTCCATCCTGTGGCTTATTTGACACGTCAAGGCGCATGTTTTTACCCGACTCACCCGACAGCACTTTCACGATTGAGACTACCTTATCGTGAATGTCCCTTTCTTTTATACCGGCGAGAAGATCGTCAATAACATAGTCCTGGGTTAAAATGCCGTCGATCCGATATCTTACCTTCATGAATTTGTCCCTTGTGGGTTCAATATGAATATCGGATGCGCTCCTTACAAGCGCCTGCTTGATAATGGTTTCAATTAAAGGTCGGACTCCGCCCGCGGATGCATCTCCCCCAAGAGTGAAAGTACTAAGGTCGAGAACGTCATACTGGGGAGGTTCTTCAAAAACGGTCCCTGCCTCTTCTTCCACCGATTCCGGAGACAACTCTTCCTGGCTTTCCCCCGCCTTCTGCTCCTTGCGGGAGGCCTCTTCTTTTTTCCGGATCCTGTCAGACATGTATTGAATAATTATACCAATATCATTATAAAGTGTGACATAACGGTTTTTGACCTTGCATCCAGTTGTTCTCTCCACAAAGCGAACGATACTGTTGTCTGAAGGGTCGTCCATTGCAATGGCAAGCTCCCCTTCATTCTCATAAAGAACCATAACCCTGTGCTCAAGCATCTGCTCTTTTGAGAGCAATCCCACGCTCTCCTCTTTAAGACCGTCTCGTATTTCAAAAAGATCAATGTTGTCGTATCTTCCACTGTTAATGACGGCTTTTATCTGGAGCAAAACCTCCCGACTAACATATCGGAGTAATACCTCCTCAAGTTCCGTTATCTTACTGCCAAAAAGACTTTTTATCTTTTTGTAATCCTCCGGGGGCAGGATTCCCTGATCAAACATATATCTTGACATTAGACGATCCTGGGATATAATCTCCCTGATATCGGAAAAAAGTGTTACAAAACGCTCTCTGATTCTCGTTTCCGTAGTTTTCTCTATATATTTGACAATCTCCTTATTTGTGGGATCATCCATCGCCACGGCAAGGTAACCGTCTGTCTTATATATAATCATCGAACGGCTGTCCAGCATCTCCTCCCTGGAGATGAGACCCAGCGATTCATAATCTATCTGATCTTCAACTTCCAGCAAATCAATGCTTCCAAACTTGTCATTATGAAAAAGAGCCTTAGCAAGAAGGAGTTTATCCCTGCTGATATATTCGAAAAGAAGGTCTTCTACCTCGACCTCTTCGGTGGCAATCACGTGATTGATCCGCTTAATGTCCTGCCTGGGAATGAATCCCTGTTGCATTAAGAAATTCAGAATGGGAAGGTAAGTATTTTTAGATTTAACATTAAAAATCATAATAAAACCCCCGGATTTATACTGAATATTATTATTCAGAAGATCAAGGCTTCTCGGAATCCTGCTTGACCTCTTTCTTCTTTTCCTTTTTCACCAGGACTGTGACAGTCCTGTTATCCGATGTGAAATATTTTTTTGCGACTCTCATTATATCATCGGCGCTTACCATCTTCATCTTATCTCTTTCATCAAAATTCTTCCATGAGCCTGTCCATGCCTCGGCATGTGCGAGATGCTGCGCCATTCCCATATTTGTGCTTATAATTTTTAAGTATCGTGCATCTATCTTGTTGTGGATTTTCTGTAATTCACGTTTGCCCACAGGTTTTGTTTTAAGTCTTTCAAGCTCGGCATAGATTGCCTTCTCAAGGTCCTGAGTTGTATTGGGGTTTTTAGGTGAGCCCATGACGACAAAGGCATTTGCATAACCAAATGTCCAATTCGATCCCGACACTCCAAAAGCGATATTTTTCCTGACAAGGTTCTTGTAGAATCTGCTTGTCCTTCCACTTGACAGGAGTGAAGAAATTACATCTAATACATATTGGTCAGGATGCCCGGGTTTCGGCCCATGGAACCCGATTACAACCCTGGGCGCGGCTTCATACTTGACCTTGATTCTTCTCTCGCCCCTCTGAAGCGGCTCCTTCGCATATATGGGTTCCGGCAAAGGCTGAGCGGGTATATTTCCGAAATATTCCTTTATGAGCTTCATTGTCTTTTCTTCATTAACATCACCTACAATCGCAATGATTGTATTCCCGGGGGAATAATATTTTCTGAAATATTTCTCTATCTTATCCCTTCTTAATGACTCGATATCTGTTGCCCATCCCACGACATCCTGTCCGTAAGGTATTGCCACAAAAAAATGTGAAAAGAAGTTTTCGAAGAGAAGACCATTGGGATTGTTGTCCGTTCTCATTCTTCTCTCTTCATACACCACATCTCTCTCCGGGTAAAATTCCCTGAAAACAGGCTCTTTCATCCTGTCCGACTCTATAAACATCCATAGCTCCAGCTTATTTGACGGGAGATTGCAGTAATAATCGGTTGCATCATATCCCGTGGAAGCGTTTAAACCTCTGGCGCCATGACCTTCATACAGAAAATCAAGCTCGTTCTTGCGAATATATTTTCTTTGCTCTTTCTGAAGCTTATGTACTTCATCCCACAATTTCTTTACCTTTGCTTTATCCATCTTGTGATAGTCGGAGATTCCTTTTGCCCGTTCCCTATCAATCTCATCCACCAACTTGTCGATTTTGGCCATAATAGGCTTCTCGGCCTCATAATTCCAGGTGCCGATTTTCTTTGTCCCCTTGAACATCATATGCTCCAGGAGATGTGATGCGCCGAACATGCCCGAATATTCATTGACACCCCCAACCTTGTGATAGCGATAAAGCGCCACCAAGGGAGCGTCATGTTTCTCAATAATCAATACTGTTAAACCGTTGGGTAAAACATGTTTTTTCACATCAAGCTTTACTTCTTTTGCCAGTGCCTGTGATGTGATAAATAATAAGGCAAGCAGGATAACTGCAATAACCGGTGATATTTTTCTTCTCATTTAAAACTCAACTCCTTGAATTCCCGGAGGATTGATTGTGATATAGAGATATATAGCAATATCAAAAAAATCAGATTGAGGAAAGGTCTTACAATGGGTTTTGCAATGAGATTGTAATTCTTTCTAACTTCTCTTTTTCCTCTCCAGCTTAATTCCGCCGATTACAACAAAATCATCCTGAACCCGGATCTCTTCCTTTTTCGCATTTTTTGTGTCCTGAATCACTTCATTTTTTACGCTGATTGCTTTTTGAATGGTCTGTTCGGTTTCGCCTTCCTTTTTAGGGTGTAAGCAGTACAGATTTCCATCATTACAACCGAAAATAAAATCACCCTTACTGCTGATGCAATTATTTTTGCCGATATTATATTCGCCGATTTCTGAAGGAACGGAATCTTCCCAGATAGTGTTGCCGTTGGAATCAAGTTTCGTCATCACCACATTTCTTTTATCTTCATCAGAAGTAAGCAGGTAAATTTCGTCGTTTACGACTTTGTAATCAATAAAAAGTTCAGTATATTTATCCCGTTTCCACTCAACTTTGCCTGTATCTGTATTTATTTTTACAAGACTGTAGCCCGCATTGGAGTTTTTCTTTGGGGCAACGGCGAATAATGACTTTTCATCATTTGAGAACTGGAAACTGCGGTAATCTTCTTTAACACCCCATTTATCCCTTGACCCGACAGATTTCCCTCCTGAAAATTTAAGTGCTTTTGCCTTTAGCTTGGGCGAGCCGTGAGGATATCCATCCACATTGTATATCAACAACCCGTCTTTCCGAAAAGTCATTTCATGCACTCTGTTTTCGAGGGGAATTTTCCCGACTTTATCTCCATCAGCGGTGAAAACATGAAGCGAGGGATCATCATTATGGTAATATCCCATTGCCAAACAGATATTCCCGTCAGGTCCCTCGATCATCTGACGTTCTGAAATCACTTTATCAAATTCTTTAGTCCATTTATGCTTGTTTGTTATCGGGTCAAGAGCTACCAGAAATCCTCTGGTAAAATGTTTTGAAGATACAAAGGCATAGTTGGCTTTATCTGTACTGATAAAATCTCTGATCTTGTGATGATGGGGGATAGATGAAAAGTCTATTGTGTTTGTTTTATTTAAACTTTCATCAAAAACTTCTATCTTTGCAGAGTTGGAATTATATAAGTAAGTAATTTTTTTATCGGGGGATTTTGCAAACATGAATCCTTGTTTATCACCAAATGGCGTAACATCAGGAAAAGCTTTTATTCCCTTATTGAAATTTATAAGTACCGGTGCTCCATAATCCTGCCTGGCATGATTTTTAAACGGAAGAACAAGCATATTATCGGAGTCCTCGGACATAGGAATTTTTATAAGGCAATTGGTTCCATCACGTCCTGATATCAGTGCTTTCCATCCGGCGGATTTTGCAAAAACGACAGGTGATAAGGATATTCCTGAACGAATTTTGGATATTTCAGAAGTCTGCTGTGATTTATCCATCAGAGCCTTTGCTATATCCGACGTGAGGTTTTTCATTTTACCGGATGATGGCTCGAACTTGTCCTCGGGTATTAAAGGTTGTTTAATATTACTGTTTGTTTTCAGGGACTGCTTTTGTATATTCTGTGATGCTGAATTTCTTATTTTCATAATTTGTTATACCAACTTAATTGACTTAATTCGGACATTGAGGCCGTCGAAACACCCAATTACCTACCATTTTTGAACGGAATCTTATTGTTCAATTTTTTCCTATTTTTTTGCCTGCTTTACCGCCTGCTCCATCGCCATCTTGACCTGATCACCAATCATCTTCACCTGGTAAAGTCTGTCCCCACCTCGTAAAATTGACTCCATTCCCGTCTCCAGGAGATTGGGATCTTCCGTTTCCGCAAAGATCAGGAGCCGGTTGACTCCATCCTCTACATCCTTCATTCCGATGTCAAAGTTTTCCTTGAATTGCTCAAAAGCTTCCTGAGCTTCAGAATCTCCCTTCGTTTCAGGAGGTTGAATCTTTTTCTCATCTTCACGAGCTTTAAGCATGAGACCTTTGAACCAATTGACGGTTTCGAGATATTTCTCTACCGAGATAGACCTGGTTTTCATTTTATCGACTACTTCATAAAGCTTCATCAGGTTTTGGGTCATAACATGGCCGATCTGTTTTATTCCACCCTCTTCAAGTCGAACATCAAATGTGGATTCTTCTTCCATCTGCAGAGGTGGAAAATTGTAATTGCAATTAATACAAAACCTGACACTCCTGGGATTTTCCGTGCTGCATCGAAAACAATATTTCACCTTGGGAGCTTCCCGAGCCTCCTTGAGCTTTTTTTCAAATTTCATCAGGAAATCAATGGCAACTCTCGCCTTCTCCAACCCCGCTTCTACACTTTCAAACATATGAGTGATAAAATATGTTTTTGCAAGTTTGAGTCCCTCTATTGCCCGCTTAATATTCTCTTCCACTTTTTCCTTGTTCTCTTCAAATATGGGTCTTTCATCCTGAGTAGGGTGCAGGTTCTCAATATTTGCCTGTAGATTTAATTGAATATTCAGGAACATCTCAAGTCTTTCCTTGAAAACCTCAGCCGGCAATGTTCCTTTCTTTACACAGCGGGAAATGCGTATGACATCGTTCAGATAAGGTGATTCCGAATAAACCTTTCTGCGCGACTCCTCTTCCTTCAATCGATCAAATGATGCGAAAAGATCCTCAAAAGCTTTTATGCTTTTGTCAACACCTTCCACGATATATCTATTTTCTGGCTTCTTGAAATATTTAAATATCCTTTTAATACCATGCTTTAGCTTTTCAAATTTTGTTTTTAATATATCGCTCTCTTTATTAAAGAAGTCAGTTTTTTCCTGAAATTTTGACTCTTGCTTGAACACCTGCATAAGATAATTCACGGCGCGATCAAGTTCGATAAGTTTGCTATGAAGTTCATCGGGATTTCCCACGCCTTCCAAAATTTTCTCCGCCTGCTCTATAACCCTGTTCATATGTGGAGATCTTGTCAGTTCATAATCAACACTCGCTGACTTGGAAATCGGAAATTTATCCATATGAAGTGAGGAGAAAGACTCCTCGCACCCCCTTTTGCCAAAATAATCCTTCTATATATTTCATCGATTTATATTTAATCCCTCTTTAAAAAACCGATGCATGATACAGTGTTATCCATCAAAAAAGAAGGGTGAATTTCTCACCCTTCTTGTATTTTACTTGTATTTTATAGTATTCAGACCCATCGACCTGAGGGGATCCACTTAACAAAGAATCTCTTGAACATTTGCCGGAAGGAGATCCTTCGCTTCTGAGGTGAATATCTCAATACGAACTACTTCTCAAGATATTTCTTCAGAGATTCAGGTGGTGGTCCGAATGATATCACTACAACGGCAATATCCTTTTTGGATCTTGGAGTAATAAAACCTTCCAATTTAACCCAGTCGCCGATACGTATATCGGACATTTTTACTTTCTTACCTTTTCTGATGAAAACCGCTTTCTTGTGAAGCTTACAGGAAACATGTCGGCCCCCTGCGATTTTCACTGATACCCGACTTGAGTCCAATGAAAGCAATTGCCCAAGTCCGAGAACGGTCCTCTGGCCTCCGACTTTGCCTCCGGTTTTAACAAGATAATCGAAAAGACCCGGTAATGCGTTTTCGTTAACAACTTCCAAGGCAACAGATTTCTTCTCTCTTGCCGCTTTTCCGAATGCATATACCTTAATTCCTACCAGATCTTTGGGGCTCTTGATCTTGGAAGTGCCGAACACCCATTTCGTTGATGTAATGAATGAAATCGTCTTGGCCGAGCCGCCGGCAGTCCCAATTTTTATAGTCTTTTTCTTCATGTCCATGGCGAGTACTTTTCCATGTCCGATGACGGGGCCAAATCTTTGTCTCATCGTATGAATTACATATGTAGCGGCATCCGTGATTTCAACTGCTGGAATTACAGCAGGCTTATCTTCCAGATATCCGCGCCAACGGCACCTGATATAGACTTTATCGCCTTTTTTGATGCTGGGCAGATTGCCGGGACGGTTCTTTACAGATATCTTTGTAATTTTACCCACAGAAATGGAAACACTCTTTTTATCCGCAATATTTCTTATTCTTAGTGTCTTCTTTGTCTTATTAACTTCTTCGACAGTTCCTTTGTATTCAACTTCTGTGCTTATCGAGCCGGTATAGGCCAAAAAAGCTCGGGTTTCCCATATTTCATCGACGGGTATGACTCTGCCCTCGACACTCTTGGCTATGGCTATTATGGAGTCTCCCTTTTTAAAGTCTGATATCTTAGCCCTTAATGCAGTGGCGTCAAGTTGACCGCCGCGCTTCTTATAATAGAGCTTTGTAAGAGGAGAAACTTTCAAAATTTTTGTCTCGTTTGTCATCTTACCTTTCTTGAACACACTGACAACTATCACGTTGGCATTGCTTCGGACTTCTGTTACTTTCCCCCGGATTGAAGGAATGTGTTTTACTTTTTTAAAGTCCTTTTCTTTGTCCTTTTCAGTTTTCTTTGCCAGGACAATCCCTGATAACAAAACAACAAGAGCTAATGATACTATTATTAACCATGCCTTTTTCTTCATAGAAAACCTCCTTATGCTTATAATATAGCTTTAATTGTTTTCGATAACATCACAGATAAATCCTTTTGTCATTTTTGAGTTTTGATTGTTATCGAATTCCGCTGTAAAAAAATTCAAATTAGTTTCACTGAATGAAATAAATCATGATGGTGAGCGTCCAATTACATGAGAGGAAAATTTTATTAAGACTTTGATTTTCCAACTAACACTTTTTCGATAATCATAAAGAGTTCCCATCTGACCCCTCCCCGAAAAAGACCCTCCCGCAAAAAGGAGGGTCATTTCTTTTCCCGCTTCCCATTTTACGCAAATGTTCAGCCACTATTATTTTTACCACAGAGAGCACAGAGATAAATCGGAGAATTCTCTGCGACTGCCGTGAATAGTTACAAACTTTAAACTCCTGAAAGCATCATCTCCCTGAAAAAAAAGGGATTATCTCTCATTGGAAATAATTCCCCTCATTAAAGATCGTATTTATTTAAACCATCCCCCACCCCAGGTTTTGGGTGGTGACTGGTCTCCCGACCGGTCCGGAAATGGCATGAATTCGAGGCTGGAAGCCTCTCCTACAGTTAGGAGTCTGAATTGTTATGTATAGTTTGTAAAATTTCTTTGCGGGAATCGTTGCGCCCTTTGCTTCTTTGCGGTTTATTAAGAAAATCACCAATAACTAAAGATGTATATAAAGAGAAGGAGTTGGAAACATGTCTGAAGTCAAAATGATAGAAACCGGGATATTTAAAGCACCGCTCATCTTGCCCAAATCCCTCGAATCAAAAAAGGAAGAATTTGAACAAATTATTTTAAACGCACAGAGACGCGTAAGAAGGTTCGCAGGAAAATACGGGTGGAAAGACCTGACCGACGAGAGCTTTTTCGACGAGGTCAGAATTTTTGACGACAAGGAGAAATTTGACAGGTTTCTTCTTGAGCTCCAGGGTATGACTATTGAAGAGGTTCTTCAAAGCGCATCGATGGACTCCGGCACGAAGATTCCCAAAACTTTCTCAGGCGGGTTGGAGAAGAGAATCCTGTTTGCGGTTTCTCCCGATTTATTTGCAATGAACTTCCCGGAAGGGATCGAGGAAGACAGTTACGAAAAACTCTTCGCTCATGAGATTGCCCACAGACTTCATGTCAGAATCCTTGACGGCGACGAGGATGCAATGGGGGCTGTCTGGTTTTTTGAGGGATTCGCAATGTATGCCGTCGATCAGTTTTCCGGCAAAATCCCCGACTTGAGCAAAGAGGAGATCCGGGAGATCCTGGAAAGCAAGAAAAGAGGAAGTTACCTGAAATACAATGCTGTTTTCAGGCATTTTGCAAAGAAATCAAGCTTGCCTGAGCTGGTAAAAAAAGCCTGTGACGAGGATTTTATAGAATGGCTTTTAGCATTGTTGAAATAGAAGACAACGCCCTATTTATCGGAAGACGAGAATTGGGAGATGATAGGCGGGAAATGTTGGTATTAAGTAGAACAACAAAATCAAGAATGAAAGGTCATTACAGCAAAGGCATAATCAATCAAAAATGCTAGTTTTATATTGCCTGGTGGGAACCTTCTTGAAAGAAAGTTCTCAGCTTTAAGCCGCTGAAGCGGCTTGCTAAAAAGCCGCCTCCCCCTAAGCCGCTTCAGCGGCTTAACTGGGAGGAAACCCGCTTCGCATTCAGGGGGTGTGGATGGCGGCGTTTTATTTTTTTTAGGATTTTGGAACTGAAAAAGGAGCATTAAACATGGACTTTTCAAACCTGCAGTTTTATCATAATAAAATATTATTTGGTCATGACGACACCAATAACATTGTCGCTGTTGAAGTTGACGCTAAAACGGAACTGTCAAAAGCGACTGTCTTTATCCGCAAGAACGGAAATGTAGAAAGCTTCAGTGAGGAATTCCAGCCCTTTGTTATTGTGAAATCTTTGAATTATCTTATCGGTTTCAAATTCCCGTATTCCCACAAGGAATTGTCGGGGAGGAGAGATTTTAAGCATATTGTTTTTGTTCCGAATATGGCGATATTAAAAAAACTTCTTTCATACCTCAAATCTGTAACGGGGTCTTCATTCGGGAGTCCCAAGGCGCCATATCTGTATTATAGCGATATGGTTCATCAGTACCTTCTACTCACGGGGAAAACTCTTTTCCAGGGAATGATGTTCGAGGATCTGCACAGGATGCAGATCGATATCGAGACATACTGCAAAAAAGGTTACGAGTTCTCCAACCCGGACAGGGAGGAAGACAGAATTATAATGATATCAATGTCCGATTCCGGTGGGTGGGAGAGGGTCATATCAGGCACGAAATATGATGAGCCTTCCATGTTGCAGGAGATGGTAAATGAAATCCGGGATAGGGATCCCGATGTTATTGAAGGGCATAATTTTTTCAAGTTCGATCTCGATTATATCGAGAAAAGAGCGAAACGCCATAATGTAAAGTTAAATGTGGGAAGAGACGGAAGTGTTTTAAAAAGACACAGCTCGAGGATGCATATAGCGGAGCGGACAATCGTCTATCCCAAATACGAGATATATGGCAGACATATAACCGACACATGGCTCCTGGCGCAACTATACGACGTATCGGCAAGAGAACTGGAAAGCTATGGATTGAAAGATGTTGCAAGGCATTTCCGTGTATCACCGCCCGACAGGACATATGTCGATCCACAGGATATAGCTTCACTTTTCGACACGAATCCGGAGAAGCTTGAAAGATACGCAATGGACGATGTGAGGGAGACAAACGCCATTAGCAAGATCCTCTCCGCACCATATTTCATGCAGACACAGATATTCCCGTTCTCATACCAGAATGTTATAGTAAGGGGAAACGCCACGAGGATCGACTCGCTTTTCATAAGGGAATATATTTATAGGGGTTATTCAATCCCAAAGCCTCCCCGGGATAAAAAATATGCCGGTGGATATACGGATATTTTCTATCAGGGGGTTGCGCATAATGTACTTCATGTTGATGTGGCGTCGCTTTATCCCTCGATCATCCTGTCTTTTAAATATTTCCCGGAGAAAGATGACCTTAAAATATTTGAGACACTTCTGGAGGATCTCCGGGGATTCAGGCTAATGGCAAAAAAGGAGGCCAGGGAAGCAAATGATCCAGGTCAGGCGGATTTCTTCAACTCGCTCCAGACGACATTCAAGATACTCATTAATTCGTTTTATGGATATCTGGGATTCGGCTACGGGCATTTCGCCGATTTTGAGATGGCGGAGAATGTCACCGCAAAGGGACGTGAGATACTAAAATCGATGGTAGAATGGCTTCAGGATCGAGGATGTAAATTAATCGAGCTTGACACGGACGGGATATATTTCACTCCGCCTCCCGATATGGACACACGGAAGAATGAAGAAAAATTGGTGGAGGAGTTGAATTCCACACTTCCGGAGGGAATCAACCTTGAACTTGACGGCAGGTATAAATCAATGTTTTCATATAAGATGAAGAATTATATCCTGCTGGATTACGACGGCACAATGCTTGTTACTGGATCGGGATTGAAATCCCGAGGGCTGGAATATTTCCAGAGAAGATTTATCGAGGAGATGTTCCGACTGCTTCTAACAGATAAAAGGAAGGAAATACAGGATCTCCTGAAATCTTATCTCCTGAAAATAATGAACCATGAATGGAATGTAAGGTGGTTCCAGAAAAGTGAAACCCTGCAGGAGTCACTTGCCACATACACCGAGAAAGTGGAAAATAAGAAGCGAAATCGTGCATCCGTGTATGAGCTGGCGCAGAAGTCAGGGAGAGATTACGAGGCCGGAGACCGGATATCATATTATATTACTGGAACGAAAAAGTCAATAACCGCTTATAAGAATTGCCAATTTGCATATAAATGGGATCCGAAGAATCCCGATGAAAATGTCAAATATTATATCGGCAAGCTAGAGAGTCTTTATAAGAAGTTTGAGAAATATGTGGAAAATGGATAATGGAGAACGGCAGATATAAATGTTTTTCGGTTATCCTCTGCGGACTCTGCGTTGAAAACCACTTGTTCGCCAGTTAAATTTCCAATTTCTAATATCTAAAAAGGGAGTTATCGAATTGCACCCAATTTTATTTAAAATAGGAAGCGTTAAAATATATTCATACGGCGTTATGATGGTGCTGGGATATTTCTTTGTCCTGGGATTTGCACACTACAACGCCCGCAAAATTGATATGGATGAAAATGACGCCGTAGATCTGTCCATATTAACATTCATATCAGGGATACTGGGTTCCAGGATTATTTATATTCTCCTTAACCTGAAACAATATCACTCATTCACGGATCTCCTCGAATTTCAGAAAGGTGGTCTTTCATGGCATGGAGGACTCCTGGGGGGAATCCTGGCAATCTTTATTTACTGCAAAATCAAGAAATATAATCCGTTCAAAGCGCTGGATCTCCTGATGACCCCCACCATATTAGCTCTGGGAATCGGCAGGATTGGATGTTTCCTGAACGGGTGCTGTTACGGAAAGCCGACATCCGTTCCATGGGCAATGACATTCTCCTCACACCGTCATCCCATACCGGTTCACCCCACACAATTATACGAGATGATCCTCGACTTTGCCTTGTTCTTCTTTCTTCTTTACTGGTGGAAGAAGAGAAAGTTTAACGGAGAGAATTCACTAATAATGCTTGCCCTCTACTCCGTCATAAGGTTTTTGGTGGAATTTTTCAGGTATAACAGCCCGAACCAGATGATTGTCGGAATTTCCCTGGCGCAATGGGTAAGCGTAGCCCTTTTTGTTGTCATAATTTCTGTTATAATTATTATCAGGAAGAAAATCCCGACGACACTGGAGGAGAGGGCGCAAGACGAAGAGTCGAAGGTCGGAGAATCGAAGGTCGGAGAATCGAAGGTCGGAGAATCGGAGGTCGGAGAACAGAACACGGAGGACGAAGAGTCGGAGGACCGAGAACAGAACACGGAGGACGAAGAGTCGGAGGTCGAAGAGTCGGAGGACCGAGAACAGAACACGGAGAACGGAGAACAGGAGTCAGATCTGTAGGAGGGACGTCCCCGTCCCGATAAACGGATAACGCAGAACAGGAGTCAGATCTGTAGAGGGATGTCCCATCCCGATAAACGGATAACGCAGAACAGATGAAGGATGACGGATCTCGCTTCCCGCTTCTCATTTCCCATTTCCCAAAAAGTGCCCTCTGTGGTGAATAAAGAAACCCTCCGCGGTCTCCGCGATCTCTGCGTTGAAAATATAGCGTTGAAAATTATCACGGTTAAATTATGGCAATAGACATTCTTGCAAAATTCAGGGACTTCATTGAAATGGGTCCCTCAACACAGGAAACCCTCAAGACGTTCCTGATTAATTATTATTATATTTTTCTTAGCATACTGTTTATTTTATTGGCCGCATTCCTGGCGGCATCGGCAAGGGATATCCTCAGGGAAGCCAAAAAAATATCCGCAAAAAGCTGGTTTATTCTACTCCTCATATTCAACCTCGCCCTTATTATCCGCTTTTTTATTTTGTCTCATCACCCCCAGGTGTTTTATGACGAGGTTACATTTATTGAGACAGCGGAGAACTACTATAGAAACGGACTCAATGTACAAAACCACATGGGGAATTACAGGAATCAATTCCTTATATGCTCAACGGGTTGGCCCTTTCTTGTTTCTATGATCTTCAGGATAACCGGTGTAAATATAATGGCGGCTTATTACCTCTCCGCAATGCTCTCGGTCCTTACAACTGTGCTCGTTTTCTGGACGGGAACCCTGATGTTCAAAAATGAGAATGCGGGGCTCTGGTCGGCGTTTATTTTTTGCGTATATCCCGTTTTCCTGAGGCTTTCCACTTCCTCGGCAATGGGTACGTCATCCATATTTTTCGTATTCCTGACACTCCTTGCGTTTATCCTGTATTTCAGAACCCGCTCGATTCCACTTCTGTATTTTTCGTTTTGTTCCCTGGCATATACTATAAATATCCGTCAGGAAGCTTTTATTGCCATTCTGCCGCTTTTGATCCTGTTTTTTCTCCTTTTTCATCCCGATCTGAAATCGGAATTCAAAAAACCACATATTTACATCTGCTTCCTGATTGCCGTGATATTCGCCATTCCACCGGCATCTGCAAGTTACTATGGGGTTTCCACGGGGTTTTACTATTTCTATGAATCACCTGAAGCTATGCAAAGACATATATGGCATAATGTTCAATACAACCTGACATATTGGATTGCCAACAAGATTCAACCAATTTCCATATCATTGTTGGCATTACTGGGATTTTTTATGTTCTTCAAAAAAGACAGGAGACTCTCATTCTTTTTCATGGGGTGGTTCGTGCTTCTATATATTTTCTACACAATCAACCCGTCCTGTGATTTCTCCGCCCTTATCACCCTTGATTCCTGGAGAAACGCATTCCATCTCCTGGTGCCTGTTTTACTTTTCGCCGGAGTGGGAATTGTGGTTGTATTAAATTATTTCAGACAAAATTACCCCGGAATGAGGTTGATTATATTTGTCCTGATCGTCATTTCTATAATAATGATCCCCATCTCTTCAAGGGAATTTATCGAGAAAAAGACGGTCTATGCAAGGGAAAATCTCTTTATCCGGCATTTCTCAGGAAAACTACCCGATAATTCCAGAATCATTGTGGATACCGGACTCAAGAGAAACCTCAATGAGTCATATATGTCACTTTTTAGATATACATCCGTCGTGCCGGGAAGGTATTACGAGATATACCCGTCGAGGAAATTCTCGGAGAGAAGGCTGTTCAGAGACCTGGAAAAATGGAGTCATAAAGAGAAAAAGACCATCTTCCTTTACCTCGCCCACATTGACAACAACGACATAAACAACAGGATCGGATGGTATTTTGACACATTCAACCTGAGGATGATCGGGGGATTCGGCGCGAGAAGATATAGAAGAAGCTTTATCATATATGAAATAACCGGGATAAAGAAATTGCCTTCGTATATGAGAGATTGAATTATTAAATCCGGATGATGCTTTTTAATTCAACGCAGAGATCGCAGAGAACTTATTATATCAAGATTTCACCGTTAATTAATCCTATCAATTTCAAAGCATTCTCCGATATAATTTTATGCCGGCGATAAACTAACTATTTCCCGGCAAAAAACAACAATACGGTAATTATAAGATTCCAAATGCATTTTTAGGGATAAATGCAGGATA
Source organism: Vulcanimicrobiota bacterium (assembly GCA_021107945.1). Classification (GTDB taxonomy): domain Bacteria; phylum Vulcanimicrobiota; class JAJTBE01; order JAJTBE01; family JAJTBE01; genus JAIORV01. The sequence goes on from JAIORV010000012.1 coordinate 20,509, forward strand.
AAAAATAATACGGAAGAATTTTTTATAATAATATAATAAATCATAAAAGAGGAAAGGTATCCGGCTTTTACAATCCATCCTCCAGTATTTGAATTCCGGCTTCCGGTTCTTTTCCTTTGTGGTCTTTGCGGTAAAAAAAATATCACCAACAAATAGAAACAGCCTAATTCAACAAAATGATGAATATTCAGTAAGAGGTGGCAGATTTGAAAGAGGAAAAATTCAAGAAATGTCCCAGATGCGAGAAGAAGATTTTGAAAAGTAAGTCAATCTGTTCTTTCTGTGGAACGGTATTTACAGAGAAACAGATTGACAAGACCGATAAATTATTAAAGCAAACAAGCAAGAAGAAAGAACCCTGTCCCATATGCGGAAAGCCCTCTGAGGGACAGACCGTTTGCCCAAACTGTGGGATCGAGGGAATTTGTAGTTTTCACATATACAAATTTTACAGCGGTCAGGTAAATAGCCCGGAAGGTTGTCCCAAGTGCGGGCCGAGGTGCTCCACATGCGATGCCCAGACAAGCTTGGTTGTGTTCAGGGGTAGGTCATTATGTACTCCCTGCGCCGATCACCTCCGTTCGCCAAAATTTGCCGATAAGGACAAACAGAAAGAGGACATCGAGAAAGTCAGAACAATCATCACAACAATACTTACATTTCTCGGCCTTGGCATTGGGATTTATCTCGGAGTTTATACCGACATGCATAAAGCGCTGACCGGTATCCTCAAGATTCCTGTCTTTAAGGGGATAATAGTTACAATTGTCTGGGGCCTCATGGGGCTTATAGCGGGCTCAATTCTGGCATCAATTGTCAATTTATTTATAAGAACGGATTAGATATCAGACTCTCTTTTGGATAAAAGCTTCTCTTTAATTACGCTCACCGCATCATCAACATCCAGGACATCTTCCCTGATATCTATTCCCCGTTTTCTCAGGCGGCTCATCAGTTTCATATATGGTGGAACCCCAAGCCCCAGTTTGCGAATCCAATCCTGTCTTTTGAAAATGTCGCCGGGCTTCCCGTCGGCGGCAACCTCACCTTTATTTATGACAATCAGGTGATCCACCATCCGCGCGATTTCCCCCATCTCATGTGTTACCATTACAAGAGTAATATCCGATTCGCCGTGGAAGCGGAGTATCAATTCCCTCAACTCATTGCACCCTTTAGGATCAAGTCCCGCCGTCGGCTCGTCAAGAACAAGAACCTTCGGCCTCATTGCAAGAACGCCGGCAAGAGCGACCCGCCGCATCTCTCCTCCGGAAAGACTAAACGGAGAGCGATCTTTGAATTTATCGAAATCGAGACTCATCCAGGACATGGCCTCCCTGACCCGGCCGTCGATCTCTTCAGGGGACAACTCCATGTTTTTCGGACCAAAGGAAATATCCTCACATACAGTCTCTTCAAACAACTGGTACTCAGGATATTGAAATACCAATCCGACATCAAAGCATACAGGAATGTCTTTATCGGCGCCCTTATTCTTCCGATTTTTGCCCCTGTTTTTCCGGTTAATATCCCTTCCGTCAATCAAAACTTTACCGGAGGTCGGTGAAAGAAGTCCGTTAAAATGCTGAATAAGGGTGGATTTCCCGGATCCGGTGGGACCGATAATCCCGACAAGCTCTCCTGTGTCTATGCTCATATTAATATCCCTGAGCGCCTCAAACTCGAACGGAGTTCCGGGCCCGTATGTGAAATATAAATTTTCTGTTTTGATTATTTGTGTCATAATGGTTCCTGGTCAAATTGACAAAATACAGTATCTATGATACCATTAAGTTGTACGACCGATCCGCCTGACAGGGCGGGGTAGGCCGCGCCTGTTAATTTAAGTAAGACGTAGGGTTAATTATATCCTACGTCTTTATTATTGATAATTTGTCCATCAGTCTTCTTGCTAATGAAGGTTCTATTGTAAGAATATCTTTCTCCCTTTTACCATAAATAATTCGATTCATTGAAAAAGCAAGAATGTCAGAAAGCTGAATAAAGTACGAAGTCTCTGATTTTATAAAAACAACATCTTCAATTATTCCAGAGGATGGAAATTTCACTTGCTTATCATAACGTCTTGAAAATTCTCTTATAATTTTACGAATATACTTTTCCTGGCTAGGATTATAATCAAAAAAAATCATTCCATTTTGAAATTTCTTGGATTTCCGAGATTTCTTTAATAAATATTCATCGATTTCAATCAATAATTTTCTCCAAATTCCTTCAGTGAATAACTTGCCAATATTTCCAGGAATATTATTTCCGAACTTTCTTTCAAATTCTCTTTTATTTTCGAAAACCACAAAGGCATTAACCATAGGATTACAGATCAAGTTTACTATATGATTATAAATCCACACTAAATCTCTATTATTTATATTTGAAGAAAAAAACGGGCCCCTATGTGTAAAAATATCTGAACCTTTTAATTCATTAATTTGAGTCCCAAATTTCTGATAAATTGTTCTTCTGAGATTACGAACTTCCCAATAATACTCTTTCCAGAATTCACTTTCTATAGATATTCCACATAATAAAAAATAGTCTTTGCTTCCCTCTGCAAAACCTGTATCACCGGATTCATCAACATATATTAATTCCATATAATACCCCCTCACATTGCTATTTTAAAGCAATTTTCCATATACAACTTTAATCCGGTGGTAAAATCGAAACCAAACATTCCTCCATCTCATCAATCGTGAGAATATCCTCCGAAATGTCAAGGCCTTCTTTTTTTAATTTATATGCGAGCTCGGTCATCGGTGGTACATCCAGGCGGAGCTTTTTCATTTTCTCAACCTGTGAAAAAATCTCCGCAGGCTTTCCTTCCATAACCACTTTTCCCTTTTCCATCACAATGATCCTGTCGGCACTTACCGCTTCTTCCATAGAATGCGTTATATAAATAACTGTTACTCCATCTTCTTTATTGAGCTTTTTCGCCGTTTTCAACACTTCCTGCCGGCCGTGGGGATCCAGCATTGACGTAGCTTCATCAAATATAATATACTGCGGATGCATTGCAATAATTCCTGCAATTGCAAGTCTTTGCTTCTGCCCTCCCGACAGGAGGCTTGATGAAGCTTTTGCTTTTTCAACACCTATTCCCACAGCTTCCAACGCCATGTCAACTCTTTTTCTAATATCTTCCGGCGGTACTCCAAGATTTTCAGGTCCGAAAGCCACCTCTTCTTCAACAACGGTTGCAACCATCTGGTTGTCGGGATTCTGGAAGACCATTCCACAAAGTTTTCTGATTTCCCATATATTCTCATGATCCCTTGTGTTTTTTCCCTCTACCATAACATCGCCCTCGCATGGGACAAGCAAAGCGTTCAGATGTTCGGCCAGGGTTGATTTTCCGCATCCGTTATGTCCAAGAACTGCAATAAATTCTCCCTTATGAATAACGGCTTCGATTCCGCAAAGTGCGTGAATCTCCGCCGCTGTTCCCTTGTTATATTCAAAATGAAGATTACATATTTCAATCATGCCAATTCAAGAAAAACCATTGGAGAGGCATCACCGTGCCGTGGTCCAATTTTGATGATCCTGGTATATCCTCCCATTCTCTCTGCCTGGTCGGGTGTCTCCCTGTATTGTGGTGCAATTACATCAAACAAATCTGTTGCAGCTTCTCTGCTTTTGATAAATTTGAACACCTGCCTTTTGGCAGCGAGGTCTCCCCTCTTGGCAAGATTTATCAGATGATCAATAATCCTCTGAACTTCCTTCGCTCTTGTAAGAGTTGTTGTAATGCGTTTATGAATTATGAAAGACGTTGCAAGATTCTTGAACATACTCATACGATGACCCGTTCTCCTTCCAAGTCTCCTACTTCTTCTTTTATGTCTCATTAATAAATCCTCCCATGTCAGTCGCCAGATGTCAGATGTCAGGTTTCAGATATCGGAAATAGATCTTATATCCAACTTACCTTCATGTCTTCGTTGTTAATCTAACTTCCGACTTCCGGACTCCGACTTCCGACTTCTGACTTCCAACTTCTGATAGTCTATATTTCCTCTGGTTTATTTAATGCAAACCCAAATTTATCGATAATATTCTTTACTTCTTCAAGAGATTTCTGTCCGAAATTTTTCAATTTCATAAGCTCCTGCTCTTCCGATTCACGGAGATCTCTGAGAGACTTCTTGCCTGCCCTCTTCAGACAGTTCAATGACCTGACAGAGAGTCCCAGTTCGTCAATCGGTTTATCCAGAATATCATCATCTTTTTTCTCCGGTTCGATTTCAACAGGCTCTTCCGGTGGTTTGAGATCAACAAAGTATCTCAAGTAACTGTTAAGAATCTGTGCTCCCTTGCTGACAGCTTCATGTGGTGGAACCGATCCGTCGGTCCATAGCTCAAGTACTAGCTTGTCATAATTTGTTACCTGCCCCACACGAGTGTCCTCTACAATATAATTAACCTTCCTGATGGGAGAGAAGATGGAATCTATGGGTATTCTGTCAAGGATCTGCTCCTCGGTTTCATGACGGTCCGCCGGGATGTATCCTCTTCCTACTTCAATGTCCATCTCCATCTTAAGCTCTGCGCCCTCTGAATCGAGTGTCGCTATATGCTGATCCTTGTTCAGAATCTCAACTTCCGCATCCGGATTAATGTCCTCGGCCAGCACCACTCCGCCTCTTTCCATGATTACATCCTTTTTAAGGGATGCATCAAGACGCAGTGTTTTTTTCTTGTCAGTGTCAACTTTGAATCGAATTTTCTTCATATTTAATATGATAGAAGTAACATCTTCCACCACACCTTCAATTGTGGAAAATTCGTGTCTCACACTCTCAATTTTAATATGAGTTATTGCCACTCCCGGCAGTGAGGAAAGAAGAACTCTTCTGAGCGAATTACCCAGCGTTGTTCCATAACCTCTCTCGAGCGGCTCAATAACCAACTTTCCATACCTGTTATCTTTTGCTTCATTAAATTTTACCATGGGTTTAATTTCCAGCATAATAGGACTCCCCCTTGTATCAATTATCGGGAGTAGAATTCCACAACGAGTTTTTCGTCAACCTGAATATCGGTAAAATCTTCAGGTCCCGGAATCCTAATTACATTCGCTTTCATCTCTTTGGGATCCAACTCTAGCCAGGTCGGAACCACCGTTGCGGTGGATTTTTCCATACCCTCACGAATAAAGGGTATATCCCTGCTTTTCTCCCTAATAGCGATTTCTTCACCCGGTTTTGTCAGATATGACGGTATATCAACTTTTCTACCTTTTACTTGCAAGTGTCCATGACACACGAGTTGGCGTGCTTGTTTCCTAGATGCCGCAAGGCCGAGACGATATATTACATTATCAAGTCTTCTCTCGAGAAGACCAAGGAAATTATCGCCTGCAACACCTTTCATCTTTTCAGCCCTTGCAAAGGTAAGCTTGAACTGTTTTTCGGTAAGTCCATATATCCTCTTTAGTTTCTGCTTTTCCCGAAGCTGAATCGCATACTGGGTAGGTTTTCTTCTTGAAAGACCATGCATTCCGGGGGGAACTCTTCTACGCTCAATTGCACATTTAGATGTGTAACATCTTTCACCCTTGAGGTAGAGTTTTACTCCCTCCCTACGGCAAAGTCTGCAAGAAGCTCCTGTATATCTTGCCATTATGGAACCTCCTGTCTCTTAAACTCTACGTCTTTTCGGAGGTCTACACCCGTTATGGGGAATCGGGGTGACATCCTTGATAAGACTTATTTCCAGTCCTGCCGCTTGTAGTGAGCGAATGGCGGCTTCTCTGCCCGATCCTGGGCCTTTCACATAAACTTCCACTATCCTGACTCCATTTTCCTGCGCTTTTTTTGCCACATAATCTGCGGCCATCTGCGCTGCAAACGGAGTTGACTTTTTCGAGCCTTTAAATCCCATTCCTCCCGCACTTGACCATGCCAGAGTATTCCCATTGGGGTCGGATATGGTGATTATTGTATTGTTAAAAGTGGACTGAATATGCGCAATACCCCGGGGCACATTCTTGCGCTCTTTCTTCTTTGAACGTCCCCCACTTCTTTTTGCCATAACTACCTCCTCCTGTTGGAAACATAATAAAATTTCGAGGTTTAAAACCTCTCCTACATCGTCGAGATCTTACCTATTACTATCTTCTCTTTCGAATTCCGATAGCTCTCTTTGGACCCTTTCGGGTTCTTGAATTGGTGCGAGTTCGCTGACCCCTCGCCGGGAGACCTCTACGATGACGAATCCCCCTGTAACTGGAAATTTCTATGAGTCTCTTGATATTCTGAGCAATTTCCCTTCTCAGATATCCTTCTACCTTGAAATTCTTCTCAATAACTTCTCTAAGTCTTGAGATTTCTTCCTCGGTAAGATTTTTTACACGTGTATCCGCATTGATATTTGCCATTGCTACTATTTGTCTGGCAGAGCTATGACCGATTCCAAATATATAGGTCAAAGCAACCTCAACCCTTTTATCGCGGGGTAAATCAACACCAGCTATTCGAGCCAAGTATCACACCTCCTATCCCTGTACCTGCTTATGTTTTGGGTTCTCACAAATTATTCGTACTTTTCTTTTGCGAATAATTATTTTGCATTTTTCACAACGTTTTTTTACTGATGGCTTAACTTTCATTGACCTTACCTTCCTCATTAGAAATCAGGTACTTGTAACCGTACAGACAAAATTACTTTTTAAACGCCTGTCAGGATTATTCAACCTGCTAACTTACAACTATTTATAACGATATTTGATTCTTCCTCTTGTCAGGTCATAGGGGGACAGTTCTACCGTTACCTTGTCTCCCGGAAGAATGCGAATGAAATTCATTCTTATCTTCCCTGACACATGCGCCAGAACCTTATGTCCGTTTGGAAGTTCCACACGAAACATAGCGCTTGGTAAAGCTTCAATAACTATTCCTTCTACCTCTATTGCTTCTTCTTTTGCCACTGTCCTTCACCCCCTTTTGTTACCCTTCAATTATTCATCAAGTAAGAAAACTCTTTTTTCTTCAGAATTATCTCACTATCCGGAGCTGTAAGAATTAACGGTCCGTCCTGAGTAACGGCAATAGTATGCTCGAAATGTGCCGACGGTTTACCGTCAACTGTAACGAATGTCCAGCCGTCGCTCAACTCCTTCACATCATAATCTCCAATATTAATCATCGGTTCTATTGCAAAGACCAGACCCTGTTTAAGCTTCCAATCAATAGTCCCAGGCCTTTTTTCAACAAAATTCGGCACCTGAGGTTCTTCATGAAGCTTCCTACCTACTCCATGACCTGTCAATTTTCTTATTACCGAGTAACCGTTGGACTCCGCATGTTTCTGAACCGCAGCGGAAACATTACTGACTCTTTTCCCAACTGCCGATTCTCTTATTCCCAGATAAAGACATTCCTCGGTCACTCGCAGAAGTTTCTTAAGCTCCGGCGTAATTTCTCCTACCGGCCATGTATAGGCGGAATCGGCATAGTAATTCTTTAATATGCAACCAAGATCGATACTGATAATGTCACCCTTTTTCAGCTTCCTTTCCCTTCTGGGAATGCCATGCACCACTTCCTCGTTTATGGAAGAATTTATTGTCGCCGGGTACCTGAGTCTTCCTACCTTATAGCCCTTGAACGCCGGTTTCGCTCCATTTTTCAAAAGAAACTCCTCGGCTATCCTGTCTAATTCGTATGTGCTTATACCCTCCCTTGTGGCACTCAAAATTGATCAACCCTGCTTCGCGCATTATCTGAATTTCATTTTTTGCTTTTAATATTATCACAGTATTTACCTTTTTTCCTATTCCTTTGCATATATTCGCTTCACCGTAAGGTCCGTATTGACCACGGAGCCAAGAAAATTAATTAGTCAATATTCAGCATCTTCATTATGCTGTTAAGTACGTCCTCTATGGGTTGTTCCCCATCGACCTCTTTTAAAATCGATGCTTTTCGGTAGTAACCTCTAAGAGGTTCAGTTTTTTCATGATACACTTCTATGCGATTCAAGATTACTTCCCTTTTGTCGTCTTTCCTGTGAATTAACTCCACATTGCAATCATCACATAGGTTATCATTTTCCGGGGGATTAAATATGAGATGATAAATTCTCCCACATTTTGGACACGATCTGCGCTTTTCAAGTCGCTTGATTATCTCTTCCGAATGAACGTCGATTTCAACTACCGCATCCAGAGACATATTCATTTCATCCATGATTTCGTCCAGTATCTCCGCCTGGGGAACCGTCCGTGGAAATCCGTCAAGTATAAATCCCTTTTTACAATCAGTATCTAAAAGGTGTTCCTTGACTATGAGATCGGTGATGTCATCGGGTACAAGGTTTCCCTTATCAATATACAACATAGCCTTTTTTCCAAGCTCCGTTTGCTTTCGCACTGCATCCCTGAAAATAGCGCCAGTTGATATACGCGGCACGGAAAGTTTTTCGCAAAGTATTTCTACCTGTGTTCCCTTTCCGGCCCCGGGCGGACCCAGCATTACCAATCTCATCATTTCACCTCATTTCATGAATCCCTGGTAGTGTCTCATTGTCATTCTTGCTTCAATCTGTTGCATCGTGTCAAGCGCCACACCCACTACAATCAGCAACGAAGTACTTCCGAGGTAGAAAGTTTGCACTCTTGTAAGCTGCATTACGTATGTGGGAGCGACTGCAATGAATCCCAGACTTATAGCGGATATGAATGTTATCCTTGAAAGTATCTTTTCAAGATATTCCGCAGTAGGCCTGCCCGGCCTTATGCCGGGAATAAACCCTCCGTATTTTTTCATATTGTCCGCCACATCCACAATATTAAACGTGATGGCGGAGTAAAAATATGTAAAGAAGCATACCAACAGGAAATACACGGAGTTGTAAAAGAAGTGCCTTGGGTTAAAGACATTTGCGACAAAATCACGTATCATTCCCGTGAAACCCACGGCGTCCTTGGGTATAAAGCCCGTGAATGTCTGAGGAAGATGCATGATGGAAATTGCAAAGATGATTGATATAACTCCCGCATTATTCACACGGATGGGTATATAGGTACTCTGTCCTCCAAATACTTTTCGCCCTACAACCCTCTTTGCATATTGCACCGGCACCTTTCTTTGCCCCTGAGTCAGCATGATAATACCCATTATCAGCAGGACCATTACTATGAAGAATATTCCAAGTCCTACATAATATTCCGTTCCTCTCACGCCGGCCAATTCAAAGGTTTCCTTGATATACTTGGGGAACCTTAGTACGATTCCTGAGAAAATCAGAAGTGACACACCGTTTCCAATTCCCTTGTCGGTCATCAATTCACCAAGCCACATTAGAAATGCGGTTCCTGCAGTAAGACTCAATATTACCGTTATCAGATACAGGTATTTCATTGGTCCCTCAGGAAGGTGAAATATTCCTTCACCTGTAGGTGACTTGTATTTGGCAAGACTCAATACCATCATACTTGACTGGAAAAGAGCGAGAACCATTGTCAGACTTCTTACATACTGACCGAGCTTTCTCTTTCCCATATCTCCGCCTTCTTTTTGAAGCTCATGGAGCTTGGGAATAACCACTGTCAGCAATTGCATGATAATTGAAGCGTTAATATAGGGTGTGATACCCATTGCACCGATGGCAAATTTATTGAGCGCTCCTCCCGTAAACATACCTAGAAACTGGAAAAGTGCCTTGCCCTCGAGCAAATCTTTCCAGACCTTCAGGTTTACACCGGGTACAGATATATGAACCATCAGGACAAAAATTGCGAATCCCGCACAAAGCCATAATAAACGGTTTCTTATATCTTTTATCTTTAATGCGTTAATAACAGTCTGAAGCAATCAGATCACCTCTACTCTTCCACCGGCCTCTTCTATAGCCTTTTTTGCGTTCTTGCTGAAAGCCTGTAATTTAACAGTCATCGGCTTGCTAATTAAGCCGTCGGACAATACTTTTACAGGTTTTTTTCTGTATTTAATAAGTCCGACCTGGTAAAGAATATCCGGGTCAATAATACTTACTCCCTCGATTATATCCAGATCATCAAGACAAATAACCTGAAATTCCTTTCGGAATATGTTCGTGAATCCTCTGAATTTCGGCAATCTCATGTACCATGGAGTTTGTCCGCCTTCGAAGCCCGGTCCTTTTCCTCCACCTGAACGGCAATTTTGTCCGTTTTCACCACGGCCACAAGTTTTACCCAGTTTGCCGCCTCTTCCAACTCTTCTTCGTCTTTTTCTCGACCCCGCTGGGGGTTTTATATCCTTGAGATTCATTTCCCACCTCTCACTTCCATCATGACAATATTTCTCTAACTGTCTTGCCACGTAGTTTTGCTACTTCCTCAACTCTTTTTAAAGATTTGAGTCCATCCAATGTGGCATATACTATGTTGATCTGATTATCGGATCCCAGTGATTTCGTAAGAATATCCTTTACGCCTGACAACTCCACAACAGCTCTGACCGCGGCGCCCGCAATAACTCCTGTTCCTGGAGCGGCCGGTTTCATCATTATATGTGCGGCACCAAAACGTGCATTCAATTCATGAGGAATGGTCGTTCCGGTCAGGGGTATGGTGACAAGTTCTTTCTTTGCCTTTTCGATTCCCTTCCTTATGGCTTCCGGTACTTCCGACGCTTTTCCTAATCCCACGCCGACGATACCTTCCTTGTTTCCGACAACCACCAGGGCGGTGAATGAGAACCTCTTACCTCCCTTGACAACCTTGGAGACACGGTTTATCTTGACTACTCTTTCCTCCAGCTCCAATTCATTGTGATCTATTTTCATTCCCATGTGCATTGGATATCCTCCTTATAGTTCTAGTCCTGCTTTTCTTGCGCTATCGGCCAGGGCAGCAATAAGACCATGATACTTATTTCCGCCACGGTCAAAAACTACCCGCTTGACATCAACCTTCATTGCATCCTCGGCGACTAAACGCCCTACAAGACCGGCCATATCCTTATTGGACATTTTTTCGTCCATATTTTCTTTGAACCTTTTTTGAAGAGTGTTCGAGCTTGCCAGAGTATTACCGCTGATATCATCGATCACCTGGGCATATAAATGCCTGTTGCTACGATATACTACCAGTCGCGGCATTTCCCCGGAGCCGAATACTTTCCTGCGGGTTCTCTTATGCCTTTTTCTACGCTGTTCGTTTCGAGATATCTTATTTATCATTCTTCTCGACCCTCTCCAATTTATTGTACAGAAACATCATTATGCTCCTGCCTTTCCTACTTTCCTTTGAATAACCTCATCGGAATATCTGATTCCTTTTCCCTTGTAAGGTTCCGGCCGTCTTATATCCCTGATGTCGGCAGCTACCTGCCCCACAAGATACTTGTCAATTCCCTTTACTACAATGGTATTGACACTTGGCAACTCAAATGTTATTCCTGGACGGGGTTCCACAACCACCGGGTGTGAATAACCCACATTGAGCTGAATCTTTTCTCCCAGTAATGCAGTCTTGTAACCCACTCCGACAACTTCCAGCTTCTTGCTATATCCATCGGTTACACCTACGACCATATTCCTTATAAGAGTCCTGACCAGACCGTGAGTTGCTTTATCTTTTCTTGAATCGCCGGGCCGGGTTACCTTTAGCTGCCCATCCGAGATATCAACTTTAAATCTTTCCGGAATATTATAACTCAATTGTCCTTTTGGTCCTTTGACAGTAATCTTGCCTTCGCTAGATACATTCAAATTTACCCCTTCCGGAATTTGAACGGGCATCTTTCCAATTCTGGACATACAACTTTCCTCCTTATCCGAGTTGAGAGAGGTTTAAATACATATATGTAGCCGGCCCTGTCAATCTCACCGGTCTATAAACAGTTACCTCTCGTTACCAGACGTAAGCCAATACTTCTCCACCGATTCCAGTTTTCTTGGCTTGCTTCCCGGTCATTACTCCACTTGGAGTCGTCATAATGACAACTCCAAGTCCTCCGAATATCCTGGGAATGTCGTTTTTACCCACATAGACACGTCTTCCGCACTTGCTTATGCGTTTCAGTCCTGTGATGACTTTTTCTTTTTGTGCTCCATATTTCATAAAAAGTCTCAACACGCCCTGGACACCCGTATTAATCACCTGGTATTCCTTGATAAAACCTTCTTTTTTAAGAACTCCAGCAATTTGCTCTTTTATCTTGGAATCCGGTATATCTACCTGTTTCAGGTAGGCTATATTTGCATTTCTAACTCTGGTGAGCATATCCGCAATAGGATCTGTTAAAGCCATACTGATCCTCCTTCTCAAAGATCATTTATCCTTACCAACTTGATTTGGTAACACCGGGAATCAAACCCCTGTGAGCAAGAGTTCGGAAACAAATTCTACACATTCCAAACTTCCGGAGATAACCCCGGGGGCGGCCGCACAACTTACACCTGTTATGCTTTCTCACCTCAAACCTAGGTTTTCTTTTCGACTTTTCGATCATAGCTTTTCTTGCCATAATTTCCTCCCGGTTCTTGTTTTCATCCATTATTTTTTATTCAGTTATACCTCTGAAGATTCCACACAATTTCACGATAGAATTCCTTAGAAATCTCTATCTGACCTGTATCAGTTTTTTCTGATGGGACAACCCATCCGTTTTAAAAAGTGCAGGCATTCTTCATCCGTTTTTGCCGTTGTGACAACGACGACATTCATTCCTCTGACTTTGTCAACACTATCATAGTCAATCTCCGGGAAAATAATCTGCTCTTTAAGTCCAAGAGCATAATTTCCTCTTCCATCAAATGACTTTGCGGGAAGTCCGCGGAAGTCTCTGATACGGGGAAGAACCACGTTGAATAACTTGTCAAGGAAAGCATACATTAACTTTCCTCTTAATGTGACTTTACAGCCAATTTTCATACCTTTTCTTAATTTGTAGGCCGCCACCGATTTCTTTGCTTTTGTGATGACGGGGCGTTGTCCTGTTATCGCCATTAGATCCTTCACTGCATAATCCAGATTCTTCGAGTTTACAATGGCTTCTCCAACTCCCATGCTCACAACTACTTTCTCAAGCCTGGGTACTTCCATCACATTGGAATAGTTGAATTGTTCCACTAATTTGGGTAAAACTTCGTTTTTATACTTCTCTTTAAGCCTGAACATCGGTCTTCGGCTACCTCCTTGTTGGAACCTAAATTGTTAATTTTTTTTAGCTTCCAGTAGTTAAATGACCTCATTACATTTTCTACAGACTCTTTCCTTCCCATTGTTCCCAATTACCATTTTGGCTCTAATCGGAACCGAACACTGGGGACAAACAAGCATGACTTTAGACATTGCAATTGGCATCGCCTTTTCGAGGATTCCACCCTGCGGAATCTTCGGAGGTCTTGGCTTGGTATGTTTCTTCATCACGTTTACGCCTTCTACAAGTATGGTTCCCTTGCGATGATTCAACTCAATTGCCTTTGCCCTCTTTCCTTTGTCCTTGCCGGAAAGCACTAATACTGTATCATTCTTTTTTATGTGAGCTTTTTTCATCTTTCTCACATCCTTTTCTGCTTTGATGGATTTACTATAAGACCTCTGGCGCCAACGAAATAATTTTCATGAACTGTTTCTCTCTTAATTCCCTGGCGACCGGGCCGAAAATCCTTGTTCCACTTGGATTCATCTGTTCGTTGATAATCACCGCTGCATTATCGTCAAACTTGATATATGATCCGTCACTGCGGTGTATTCTGTGTTTTGTTCTAACCACGACCGCCTTTACAACATCACCTTTTTTAATGGCGGAACCGGGAATGGCCGCTTTTACTGTCGCAGTAATTATGTCGCCCACTCTGGCATACCTTCGTGTTGAACCGCCCACAACTCTGATGCATAGAACTTGCCTTGCTCCGGAGTTGTCAGCCACATTCAGTCTGGTCTCTTGCTGAATCATTTTATGACCTCCCTTATATGGAAGCTGGTAGTTAGTAGTTGTTTGTTAGTAGTTAGTAGTTAGTAGTTGGTAGTTGGCAACGAAGACTTTCTGACCTTCTCCTTATATACCCATCTGATTCCAACTACTTTGCTTTTTCGAGAACATCAATGACCTTCCATCTTTTCCTGGCACTCAGGGGTCTTGACTCCTGAATCCTTACCCTGTCGCCGGTCTGGCATTCATTATTTTCATCATGCGCCATAAAGTTCTTCGTTTTCTTCACAATCTTCTTGTAAATTGGATGTGCAAACTGTCTTTCGACAGTTACAACAACCGATTTATCCATTTTATCGCTTGTCACTACACCCGTTCTGATCTTACAACCGGATTTCACTTCATTTACCCCTTTCAATACGGATCCTGGAGGAAGGAAGTCAGAGGTCGGACTGCGGATTATCTATCGATCTTCCGCTATCCAGCTTCTGCCTTAAGTTCCCTTTCTCTTATGACCGTGTGCAATCTTGCAATTTGCCTTTTTAACTGTTGAATTCTGCTATAATCTTCAAGATGGCCTGTTGCCAATTGGAATCTAAGGTTAAATAACTCTTCCTTGGAGTCTCTTAACTTTTCCTTCAACTCCAGCGGTGTCATTTCACGCACTTTTTCAATAAATTCCTTAGTTTTCACTACCATCACCACCTAATCTTTCACGCTCAAGAATTGTTGTTTTTATGGGTAATTTATGCGATGCCTTCCTTAGAGCTTCCTTTGCAATTGCTGAATCCACTCCCGCAACTTCAAACATAATTCTTCCGGGTTTAACAACCGCTACCCAATATTCCGGACTGCCCTTGCCACTTCCCATTCTTGTCTCGGCCGGTTTTTTCGTTATCGATTTATCGGGAAAAATACGTATCCATACTTTTCCGCCCCTCTTAATTGTACGGGTGATGGCAACTCTCGCCGCTTCTATCTGACGGTCGGTTATCCAGTGAGGTTCCAATGCCTGAAGTCCATACTCGCCGAACTCCAATGCATTACCTCTATGCGCCTTGCCTTTCATCCGACCTCTCTGGTATTTACGATATTTAGTTCTTTTCGGAGATATCATTAATATCTTCCCCTTTCAAAAATGGAGATTGGATGCTTAATTAGCTTTTTTTCTCAACTTTGGTTCGTTTTTCAGGAAAAACCTCACCCGTGTATATCCAAACTTTTATCCCAATATTTCCATATGTGGTTCTAGCTTTCACTATCGCATAGTCAATATTTGCTCGAAGGGTATGGCAAGGAATTTTACCGTCGAATGTTCTTTCGGACCTGGCAATTTCTGCTCCTCCAAGTCTTCCACTACATTGTACCTTGACTCCTTTTGCTCCCGCCTTCATTGATCTGCCAACTGCTTGCTTCATTGCCCGACGAAATGATACACGACGCTCCAGCGCCTCGGCAATACTTTCGCCAACAAGTTTGGCATCAAGATCAGGATGGGACACTTCTTCGATATTAATCTTACAGGGCTTTCCTGTTAACCGTTCGAGATTTCTTCTAAGTTCATCGATACCCGCTCCTCTTTTTCCGATTACGATTCCGGGTTTTGACGTTCTTATAGTAAGATTGATGCGATCTATTCCTGGTCTTTTTATGATAATTCTTGAAATTCCGGCATGTTTTAATTTCGTATTGATAAATTTTCTGACCTTTAGATCCTGATGAAGCCACTCGCCATAGTGTTTTTCTGAAAACCATAGACTATCCCAGGTTCTTATGACGCCAATCCTGAATCCTATCGGATGTACCTTCTGACCCATTAGATTTCATCTCCTCTCTCTTTCACGATTATGGTTATATGGCTGGTTCGCTTGCGTATCGGAGTCGCCCTTCCCATTGCCCTCGGTCTGAATCTCTTGATAACCGGGCCTCCGTCAACATATGCCTGATGTATATAAAGAGCATCGGGATCCATCTGCATATTATTTTCCGCATTCGAAACTGCCGACATCAGTACCTTCTCAATAACTCTGGCAACACGATTTGGTGTGAACCTGAGCAAACTAGCTGCCTCTTCGGTGGATTTTCCCCGGATACCGTCTATTACCAGGCGGAGTTTCCGGGGCGCAGCTTTGACAAACTTTGCTATTGCTCTGGCTTCATTCCTGGCTTCTTTGGCGGCTTCCCTTTGCTTTCGACGCCTTACCTTATTAGGAGTATGAGTTTTTGTCTTAGCCTCCAACTTACTTTCCTCCTTCTGTGGATATCCTATGGATATCGGGGTCCCGGGGACTGTACCGGTTTTAATAATCCTGCCCTGAGGATAGATAATCAATAAACGTGGTATCAGCCGGCTTTCCGTTTCCCATAATTATCCTATTTCAATTTTGTCCTTTTCTCTGAACCCGCATGCCCTCTGAAATACCGGGTCATTGCGAATTCTCCCAGCTTATGTCCCACCATTTGCTCGGAGATATATATAGGCACATGCCTGTGACCATTGTGAATGGCCAGCGTGTGTCCAACCATCTCGGGCACTATAGTGGAGGAACGAGCCCAGGTTTTAACTACCTTTTTCTCATTCCGATAATTTAAAGCTTTAACCTTCTTCAATAAATCCTTATCAATATATGGACCTTTCTTGATTGACCGGGACAAATCGACTCCTCCTTTCGTTTACTTCTTACCCTTGTGCCTTGAACGAACTATTAATCTATCTGAAGCCTTCCTCTTCCTGGTACGAAGTCCTATCGCCGCTTTCCCCCAGGGAGTCGAACTTGGGCGCCCCGGCGTGGATCTTGCTTCACCACCGCCGTGAGGATGATCGCATGGATTCATTACAACACCACGTACTTTGGGACGGCGTCCCAACCAGCGTTTTCTTCCGGCTTTGCCCACAGTGATATTTTCATGTTCAGTGTTCCCTACCTGCCCTATTGTAGCTTTACAATCGAGCCTGATCAGTCTTACCTCACCTGAAGGCAAGCGAACATGAGCTTTATTTCCTTCTTTAGCCATCAACTGTGCTGAAGCCCCTGCGGATCTCACAAGTTGTCCACCCTTGTTTGGAGATAGTTCCAGATTATGAATCAATGTCCCCACAGGAATATCTTTCAGATTCAGGGCGTTTCCGGCGCGAATTTCCGCATCGGGTCCCGACATCAATTGATCGCCAACCTGTACTCCCATAGGACATATGATGTATCTCTTATCGCCGTCCGCATAGAACATCAGTGCAATCCTGGCAGATCTGTTCGGGTCGTATTCTACTGAAGCGACACGGCACGGTATCCCGTCCTTGTTTCTTTTGAAATCGATAATACGATATCTCTTCTTTGCTCCACCGCCCCGATGTCTGCAAGTAAGATGGCCGTGATTGTTACGACCTGCCTTTCTTCTCTTCGGCGTAGTCAAACTTTTTTCCGGTTTCGATTTTGTTATTTCCCTGAAATCGGATACGGTCATATATCTTCGACCTGGCGATGTCGGTTTAAAATTCTTAACGGGCATTGTGTTTCACTCCTTCAAAAGCTGAATTCCGGGGACACAGACTAAACTTCAAACGGGTTCAACCCGGCGATCTCGATTACGTCTCCCTCTTTGAGGGTAACAACAGCTTTTTTCCTGTTATTAGTGTATCCCATATGCCGCCCTCTTTTATCGAACCTGACTCTTTTCTTTCCGGGCATTTTGATTGTGCAGACATTTACTACTGTTACTTTAAAAATGTCTTCTATAGCTTTCCTGATTTCAATCTTGTTCGCCCTACGGTCAACCTCGAAAGTGTATTGATTAAGACTTGCTTTTCCCAGGCTTTTCTCAGTTATTATCGGCCTGAAAACTATATCCCGTGAGGAGCGGATTTTTCTTACTTCTGCTAGTTTCAGCTCATCCATTATCCCATAACCTCCTCTACTTTTTCAATTGCATCCTTTGTCATTACCAGATGCTTATACTTGAACAAATCGTGAATATTGATAGAATCAGTTGTAATAACCTTTACTCCGGGTATATTGGATGCTGACTTTTCAAGTGATCTGTTTTTCTGCTCGATAATGAAAAGTGCCTTTTCTTCCAGTTTCAGGTTTTTCATCATTTCTATGAAAACTTTTGTTTTCGGAGCTTCAAACTCCAAAACATCAATTGCTATCATATCTTTATCACTAACTTTTGATGAAAGCGCACTCTTGAGCGCAAGACGTCTCATTTTCTTTGGCATCTTTTGAGAGAAATCCCGGGGCTTCGGTCCGAATGCTTTTGCACCGCCCACCCATAACGGGGATCTTATACTGCCATGTCTTGCTCTCCCTGTACCTTTTTGGCGCCAAGGTTTCCTTCCGCCACCGCGAATCTCACCGCGTGTTTTAGTCGAAGCTGTACCTCTTCGGCGATTTGCCAACTGTCTTATCAGCGCCTGACTTAACACCGGAATATTAGCAGGTAATCCGAATACATCTTCTGATAGAGATATAACTCCCTGCTTTTCACCTTCCATATTATAAATGTCAATCTCTGGCATATCTGGTACCTCCTTGTCCTGAGCCATAACTTTTAATTAAATTCTTAATCTAGATATTAAGGCAATATTTCATACTATTTACTTAATTTTCTTCTTGATGGTCTTTTTGCCCTTCGCAGCTGTCGCCTTCTTCTGAACTGCCGCGGTTCCTTTGATCTTGTGTTTTTTCTTCATTTTCCTCTTTACAGTCTCTCTAACAAAAACCAGCGACTGTTTTGAGCCGGGTATGGCACCTTTTATTAAAATTAAGTTCTTATCAGGTATAATCTTGACAACTTCAAGATTCAAAGCTGCACTTGATTTGTTACCCATATGTCCCGGGCTTTTCTTTCCCTTAAAAGTTCTTGCTGCGTCTGTTGCTCCAGCCGAACCGGGTTGACGATGTACTTGCGAACCGTGAGATGAGCATCCTCCGCCAAAGTTCCATCTTTTCATTGCTCCTGCAAAACCTTTTCCTATGGAGGTTCCGATTACATCGACTTTTTCCCCCTCCTTGAAAATATCAACCTTGATTTCCTGTCCCGGAGTATATTCCTCTGTTGAAGCAACTCTCATCTCTTTGAGATGTTCCATGGGTTGAATATTGAACCTATCAAATTGCCCTTTTATAGGTTTTTTAAATCTCTTTACGTTTTTCTTCTTTCCCTCAACGGTCCTCTTCATTCTCTTCTTTTTTGCAATCTCATATCCTAATTGTACAGCATTGTAACCGTTTTTATTTTCCGTCCTTATATCAGTTACCGTACAGGGCCCCGCCTGAATAACGGTGATGGGAATTCTATTTCCCTCTGGACTGAAAATACTGGTCATTCCAAGCTTTTTACCCAGTAATCCTTTCATTGCTTCCATTCCTTTCAGTTACATAATATAACCTTTAAAAAACTCATCCACACACATTGCGGGTACCGGCTTTAAAGTATCAATTATAACTCTTGCCAGTTTAACCTTTGCCGGTTCCTGAGAATGATTGGCAGTTGGATCATCCCTTGATTTCTATGTCCACACCTGAGGGTAGATCCACTTTCATCAGGGCATCGGTTGTTTTCTGGGACGGATCGAAGAAAATGTCAATTAATCTTTTATGAGTGCGAATCTCAAAATGTTCTCCCGATCTCTTGTCAACATGCGGTGAACTTAGTACACAATACCTATTTCTCTCGGTCGGGAGCGGAATCGGTCCGGAAATGTCCGCGCCGGTGTTTTTCGCAATGTCAACGATTTTCTCCGCCGCTTCGTCCAGTATTTTGTAATCATAAGCTTTTAACTTGATTCTGAATTTATGTCTCGCCATTATTCCCTTGCTCCTTTTCGCTTCAGGCTTTTAGCCTTTGGCCTTTGACTGATTGTTAATTTCCAAATTTTCAGGCTATTTGCCAATAATCGTATAAGTCATTAATAGAGTGGAATGTAATACCCGGAAATAATTGTGTCGGAGATTTTTTTCGGTATCTCGCCATAATGCGAAAACTCCATTGAATACTCCGCCCTACCCTGGGTAATACTTCTCAAATCCGTAGCGTAACCGAACATTTCTCCGAGTGGCACCGTCGCCCTCAAAAGCTGAGTGTTCGCAAAAGAAGGTTCCATATTTGACACCTTGCCCCTGCGAGCATTGATATCGGAGATAACTTCTCCCAGGTATTCTTCCGGTGTAACTACTTCCACTTTCATAACGGGTTCCATAAGAAAGTTATTTGCTTTCATCAGTGCATTACGGGTTCCGATTGCCGCTGCCGCCTTGAAAGCCACCTCGCTGGAATCATTTTCGCTAAATGATCCGCCGACAAGACTTGCCTTTATATCGATAACGGGATATCCTGCAAGAGTACCTGCATCAAGTGATTCCAGTACACCCTGCTCGATATCTTTCATATAGGCTTCCGGGATTACATCGCCATTAAGGCAATTTGAAAAAGTGATATTCTTTTTCTTTTCATTGGACTCCAGCTTGATAACTACATGTCCGAAGTGATTTCTTCCACCCATCTGTCTCTCGAATTTACCTTCCGCTTCGATTGACCCCTTGAGTGACTCTTTGTATGCGACCTGTGGTTTCCCAACTCTTGCCTCAATGTTGAATTCCCTCGTAAGCCTGTCAACAATGATATCGAGATGTAATTCTCCCATTCCGGATATAATTGTCTGCCCTGTCTCCCCGTCGGTCTTTTTTCGAAAAGTAGGATCCTCATCCTGTAACTTGCCCAGTACCTCGTCCATCTTTTCCATAGCCGCCATTGTCTTAGGCTCTATTGCTACCGATATTACAGGCTCCGGAAAATGTATGGATTCCAGTACAATCGGGTGATCCTGGTCACATAGTGTATCACCCGTGGTTGTAAATTTGAACCCCACTGCTGCCCCAAGGTCTCCGGCGCATATTTCAGAAATATCTTCTCTATGCTGGGCATGCATCCTTAGAATTCGCATTAGTTTTTCCTTGCGATCTCTCGTGGCGTTATAGATTCTTTTTCCAGCTTTTATCTTGCCGGAGTAAACCCGGAAATATGTAAGTTTACCCACATATTGATCCGAGGCGACCTTAAAAGCAAGTGCGGTGAAAGGCTCTTGCAAGCTTGTTTTCCTTTTAAGTGTCTTTCCCGATTTGGGGTCTCTCCCAAATACCGGCGGTACATCTACGGGGGCGGGTAAATAAGAGATGATAGCATTCAGTAATTGTTGAACACCCTTGTTTTTCAATGATGATCCACATACTACCGGCACTATCTTGCACTTAACGCAACCTTCTCTGATTCCCTTGATAATTTCCGCCTTGTCAAGCTTTTCATCGCTTAAATATTTTTCCATTAATTCTTCATTGGATTCGGCCGCTGTCTCAATCATCAGATCTCTATACTTCTTCACTCTTGCGTGATACTCTTCAGGTATATCTCTTTCCTCAAATTCCTCTCCGAGTTCATCGAGGAAATAGATTGCCTTTTCTTCAATGAGATCAATTACTCCCTGATATTCATCTTCCGCTCCTATTGGTAATTGTACCGGAATTACTCTTGCGTTGAGCTTATCCTTCATCATACCCAGGAGTCGGTAGAAATCTGCGCCAGCTCTATCCATTTTATTGATATATGAAATCCTCGGAATTTTATATCTGTCTGCTTGTCTCCAGACAGTTTCCGACTGTGGCTGCACTCCGCCCACGCCACAGAAAATTATCACAATACCATCCAACACTCTCATGGATCTTTCGACTTCCATCGTAAAGTCCACATGTCCGGGCGTGTCTATAATGTTGATTATAAAATCTTTCCAGAAACAGCGAGTAACGGCGGAGGTGATTGTAATACCCCGCTCTTTTTCCTGGACCATCCAATCCATTGTGGCTGCGCCTTCATCAACTTCACCCATTCGGTGAATCCTACCGGAATAATAAAGTATTCTCTCGGTAGTCGTTGTCTTACCGGCATCGATGTGAGCAGCAAAACCGATATTTCTTATTTTCTTGAGGTCTAGGCCCTCGCTGTTTTTCATTAGTTAGTTTACCACCTGTAATGTGCGAATGCTTTGTTAGCTTCCGCCATCTTGTGAGTGTCCTCACGCTTCTTGACTGATGCTCCTATGCCCTGATATGCATCCATTAATTCGGAGGAAAGCTTGTCTCTCATTGTTCTTCCAGGCTTTTTCCGTGCATTTTTCAGTATCCAACGGATTCCAAGAGCGACTTTTCTATCCGGTCGGACTTCCATCGGCACCTGATATGTAGCTCCACCAACTCTTCTGGGTCTTACCTCCACCATCGGCATAACATTGTCGAGCGCTTTGTTGAATACTACCATCGGGTCTTTCTTGGTTTTGAGGGCGATTTCGTCCATGGCGCTGTAAAAAATACGTTCCGCAAGACTTTTCTTGCCCATTTTCATAATATTATCTACAAACCTTGAGACCAACTCGCTGTGATACACCGGATCTGGCGTACGTTTTCTTTTGGTTACCGGTCCTTTTCTTGGCATGTTTTGACCTCCTGCCGGATAATGTTGCCTCCGGGTTGTTATCCCGTCGGACTGCTTTTCTTGATACTTCAGCCCGCACTTTAAGATTTGAAAGGCGGACAGGGGAATATGCAACCATTTAACCTATAACGAATCCTAACGGACATTAGCTACTTCTTTTTCGGCCTCTTGGCACCGTATTTTGAGCGTGCCTGCATACGATCCGCAACACCAGCCGTATCAAGTGTTCCCCGGACGATATGATATCGGATACCGGGTAAATCTTTCACTCTTCCACCTCTTACAAGCACAACTGAATGCTCCTGTAAGTTGTGACCCACACCGGGGATATATGCAGTTACTTCTATACCGTTGGTCAGACGAACACGAGCTACCTTCCTCAAAGCCGAGTTGGGCTTCTTGGGGGTCATTGTCTTGACCTGGGTACATACCCCTCTTTTTTGGGGATTTCCGGGAGTTTTGAAAGTTTTCATCTTAAGAGAGTTGTATGAAAATCTCAACGCCGGAGATTTACTCTTCGATTTGGATGACTTTCGTCCTTTTCTTACGAGCTGATTAATGGTTGGCATAAAAAAGTATCTCCCCTTTCAATTTCCCGGTAAATCCTGTGCGAGAAAACCATCGGGCAGACACAATAAAAGAAGACTTATTAACTTAACTTTGGTTACTGCCTGTTTCTGACCTCCTCTCAAAATAGAAGTAAGATGTTGGAGGTTGGAAATTATAGATTCTTCCTGTCAAGGTTCATCTTTTAAACTTCCCGACCTCGCTCCCGAGTCAGACGACAGCTCCCCTCCTTCTTTTACGTTTCCGCAATGATATTGGCTCGCCGCGGTATTTACCGGTCTTAAATGCTTCAATATGATATCATTGCTTCATTTGATTGTCAAGGGTCATGACCGCTTTTTTTTATGAGTTTACAAAAATTTTACATGTTCGGAACTTTCCAGGAACAAATTTTATAATATCCATTCACCGCAAAGAGCGCAGAGTCCACAGGGACAACCGGAGATAAAACATTGATAACTCTGTGTTCTCTGGTGAATGGGGAAAGGGGAAAGGGGAGAGGAGAAAAGGGGAAGGGGAAAGGAGAAAGGGGGAATACCGAGATTCTAAGGTTTTTCGATACCCTCTTATCCTTATTCCATTTTCTATATTCCATCATCCCATTTCCATTTGTGGTCCCTGAAACAACTTGAGGGCAGGCTTTTGCGGTGAAAAAAATGTCATCAATTACCATAAACAGCCTGATGGACTGATGGAAGGTTTTCATATAAATAAAAGAGAATACTTTCATATTGTAATTGGGGATTATTCTCCGGAAAAAATAAAATGGAGGTTAGCAAATGGAAGAAAAAACAACTACCGCCCATCCTATGCTCGCATTGAATGAAACCGCGCCCGACTTCAAAGCGTTGACCACTCATGGACCCATCAGTCTTTCCGACTACGAAGGGAGTTGGGTTATTCTGTTTTCCCACCCGGCGGATTTTACACCGGTCTGCACAACAGAATTTTTGGCATTTGCAAAAATGAACGAGGAATTTAAAAAATTGAATGTGCAATTAATCGGACTTTCAATTGACAGCGTGCATTCCCACATTGCCTGGGTGAGAAATATAGAAAAGAATTTCGGCGTCCGGATACCCTTTCCCGTTATTGCAGACCTGGATATGAAAGTGTCTAAATTATACGGAATGCTTCACCCGGGGGCAAGCAATACATCAACGGTGAGGTGCGTATTCGTCATTGATCCCAAAAGAATACTTCGAGCCATGATCTACTACCCGCTATCAAACGGAAGAAATATGAATGAGATTTACAGACTTGTGACAGCACTTCAAACCACGGACAAGCATCATGTCGCTACTCCGGCAAACTGGCACAGAGGCGATGATGTGATTGTGCCCCCGCCGCCCACACAGGAGAAAGCTGAGAATCGAATGGAAGAAGGTTATGAATGTGTTGACTGGTATTTTTGCAAGAGACCACTGGAAGAAAAGGGGAAAGCTTGATAACATAAACCTTTGAACACAAACATTTTCAATTCTATCCCACCTTATCACAGGTGGTTTTTTTTTCGAAATCCTGAATTAAAGACAATAGAATCGTGCAAACATTGTCATTGCGAGCGTTAGCGAAGCAATCTCCTGAATTGTGTAATGGAAATAAGAACACACAAGTTTTGCAGGGGGTTTTGTATGGGGGTTGCATGGGTTTTGTAGGAGCCTTTTCCAAAGGCGACATTTTCGTTATTAGTTCTTATCTTATCGCGATTGGGAAACCGTTCCTACAATAAAGCATTATTTCCTTTAGAGATTATTTCCTGAAAATAGCTTGAGTTGTTTTTTATTAATTAAGTCCATTTCTCCTGCGGCGAGACGCCGCAGCCACCAACATTGTTATTATGGTGGGGGGATCGTCCCGCTGCCTGACTAAAATCCGGGTCCGACTTCCCTCGCATACTCTTCCCTGGTATCTATATCTTTCAATATTCCCGGGTCATCTATATCAACTATCTTGATCCTGTCCCGATTTTTTTGAACTGCATACCTTGCGCCCTGATCCAGGGGGGATTCTTTCAAATCATCGAATATCTCCCGGGGGAAGAATACAGGGTGTCCTTTTCTATCGCCATAGCGGGGTAGAATTAGCTTTCCGGGATTTTCAAGAGCATATTTTACTATTCTCTCATATGTCTCCCTTTCAACAAGGGGATGATCCACAAGACAAAGGAGTATTCCCGGGCAGTCCTCATCGATTTCTCCAAGCCCGCATATAAGTGATGACAATTGCCCGTTTTCAGGCGCGGGGTTTGTAACAACAGTGCATCCGGTAGTGTCAATCCCTTCAAGGATTCTGTCCCTGTGATACCCCAGGACTATAATTATTTTTTCTGGAGTAATTGGTATATTTTTTATCCCATCCAGGATCCTTTCAAGGAATTTTCTTCCGTCCCCGGATCCGAGAAGAGCTTTGGGGGACCCCATCCTGCTGGACTCGCCAGCGGAGAGTATTACGGCGTTATAGGTGAATTTCTTCATTACTACATCCCTCTTCATTACTACATCCCTCTTCATTACTACATCCCTCTTCATTACATCTCCTTCTTCCTCTTCCTATTCCTCAACAGATATAGAAAGAACGGCGCTCCCATGATTGCCGTAAGGACACCCACAGGAATCTCACGGGGCGATAGAATCGATCTTGCGGCCGTATCCACCCACATCAGGTATATTGCGCCTGCAAGTGCCGATGTGGGGATTAGAATCCTGTGATCCGCTCCCACCACACGGCGAATGACATGGGGGATCATGAGCCCCACGAACCCAATCAATCCTGCGGCGGCTACAGATGCGGCGGTGACAAGTGATGCAAATATGATAATCAAATTCCTGATCCTCTCAACTTCCACACCCAAGTGCATTGCCGATTCATCTCCCAGAGTCAGGATATTGAGCGAATGAGACAGATACATTAATCCTGTAAAACCGATAATGAAATATATAAACAACATTGTGACCTCGCTCCAACCAGCGGATCCAGTGCTTCCCATGAGCCAGAATATAACCTCCTGCATATTCTGCTTTGCCAGGGTGAGGAGAAATGAGACCATTGCCCAGAGGAACGAGCCCACCACAACTCCTGCAAGAAGGAATGTCTCCACGGGAACCCTGCCCCCAACAACGGATATGCGATATACAATGTACATTGCCAGTATCGCGCCCACAAATGCAAGGACGGCAATTGCAGAAATTCCAAGAAGACTTCCCCTGATGTTGAACACAATGGCAAAAACTCCCCCGACAGCGGCGCCGGCGGACGTGCCCACAATGTACGGATCAGCAAGGGGATTGCGGAGGATTCCCTGGAATGCAGAACCTGCAAGGGCAAGAGATGCCCCCACAAACGCGGCGACAAGAATCCTGGGCAAGCGAAGATCCCATACTATCGTCTCAATGGGACTTTCAAGAAGATGTTTTCCTGTCAGTTTCGCAATAATTATCTTGTTTATCTCGCCAAAGGGAATTTTCTCCGAGCCAATATGAACACAAACCCACGTTGATGCGAAGGCTATTACAAGCAGGATTGAAGTTATGAGAGCGAGTTTTTTTATTAACAAATTATTCTCCTGGTTAATGGGAAATGGGAAATGGGAAACGGGAAAATACCGGGATTTCGAGGTTTTTCGATACCCTCACCTCAGTTATCCGTTCTCCAAATCCCTTTGTGGTCTTTGTGGTCTTTTCGGTAAAAAAACACATCTGTCATTCGTTTTCCGTCAGCATTATCGGGACGAGGACGTCCCTCCTACAAATGTTTTCCTTATTTCCTTATTTCCTTAGAGGCATAATTCCTTATTCCGTTATCCGGAAGACGCTGAAGCGTCTAAAAGCGCGGGGAGTGGGGTTGCTCCTATTCCCCCGGTTAAAACCGGGGGTTATTCTAATGGAGGTTTAAAAACCTCCACTACCCAGCTTCCGGTCTCCGTCATCATTCATTTTCTTCGTGTTCTCCGTGGCTTCGTGGTTAAAGGGAAATGGGAAAAGAGAAAAGGGAAAAGGGAAATACCGGGATTACGAGGTTTTTCGATACTCTCACCTCAGTTATCCGTTCTCCAAATCCCTTTGTGGTCTTTGTGGTCTTTGCGGTGAAAAAACACATCTGTCATTCGTTTTCCGTCAGCATTATCGGGACGAGGACGTCCCTCCTACAAATGTTTTCCTTATTTCCTTATTTCCTTAGAGGCATAATTCCTTATTCCATTATCCGGGTTTCATAATCCGCTATCCGTTTGTTGGGATAAAACCAGTTATAAAGCTTCCTGCAGGCCTCGAAAAGCCTGGGTGTGGGACGAACCATTATATCGGGATTAATACTGTAAACCCGTCCGTTCTTCACCGCCCTGATATTTCTCCAGTGCTTTTCTTTGATAAAATCTTTCCTGGAGGACGTGGTTAATATTATTACATCGGGATTTCTGAGTAGAAGCGTCTCCCTGTTGATCTGTGGATAACCGGTCATATCGCCGGCAATGTTGATGCCCCCTGCATTTTCAATCGTGTAATTGATGAATGTGCCGGATCCCGCGGTCATCAAAGGGCTGTTCCAAATTTCAATAAACACCCGCGGTTTTTTCTTGTCAGGTACATTTCTTATGCGCCGGGTGATTATACCCATATTCTTTTTCATTTTGAGGAGGAGATCGGATGATTTTCTTTCTGAACCCACGGACTTGCCAATCAACTTGGTTGATTGAACAAAATTGTCATATGTATCCGATTTAACGGCAAGAACGGTGATGCCCAGATTCCTGAGTTTGCTTACATCCCTTGAATACAGAGTGGTTTCAACTATCACGAGATCAGGTCTGAGGGCAACTATTTTTTCATAGTTGAGATATATATCCCCCACTTTTTCCTTGCCTTTTGTTTCGGGGGGGTAGTCGCTGGCACTTGAGACCGCAATGATTCTACTTTCTTCCGCAAGTGATAATGTAACCTCCGTGGCGCTTGGGCCGAGGGTTATGATTCTTTTTGGACTTGAACTTAAGAGGATGTTTTGTCCGCTGATGTCAGTAATTCTGCGGGGGAATTTTGAAGATCGAGCCGTCCCTGTTGTAATAAAACATATTATTAGTATGAAGAAAAATGAAAAAAAGGAAATCACACTCATATGGGATTGAAGTATGTAACCATATGAGATGTGGGATTCTGTTATTTTTGTTGTTTTTTCTTCAGGACTTTCTTTTTTCATGGTTGTTGACGATCTCCATAATATTGTTTATTGATGGAAATGATCCGGTTCCTATAGTCATGGAAGCCGCTAAAGCGGCTGAAGTAGTGAGGGGCGGTGGATTCCTTTCGTTCCCCCGGATGAATCCGGGGGTTATTCTCATGGAGGTTTGAAAACCTCCGCAGACAATGTTTTCTCTCCGGTTATCCTCTGCGAACTCAGCGGTCTCTGCGTTGAAAAACCACTTGTTCGATAGTCCCAAAACCTCCGTTACCTCTGGGAGGTTTGAAAACCTCCGCAGACAATGTTTTCTCTCCGGTTATCCTCTGCGGACTCTGCGATCTCTGCGTTGAAAAACCACTTGTTCGATAGTCCCAAAACCTCCGTTACCTCATTTACTGAATATAAAATGTGGCAGTCCGGTGCGGACGTATGATATCAGGCCAGGTATGTCGAACTCATCCATCTTGAACTCGACCTTCTTTCCTTTTTGACAACTCTCGATTTCAAGGGTGTTGTTAATCCCATTTAAAATAATCGCTTCTTCCTCGCTGTCACAGGCGAACAAAAACCAATCAGGCTTCCTCGGGGAGGACTTTTCCGGTCTTTTTCCCGTAAGATACTTCTTGGCAATGCGCATGTCAATCTCATCAAGTACATTAATTCCATCTTTCAGAAAATGAAAGTCATTATCAAAATCTTTGTGAGTTGAATGAAATCCGACAATTGCAAGACGATCCTCACCAAGTATCCTTAGCTTTATCGTGGCATCATTCCATCCGGCTTCTTCACCGAACGATTGAAACGAGAGTGTTATAGATATTTCACACCGGTAATATCGCTTTTCATCGGTAAAAAAGAACCAGTTCTTTACCGGGTAATGAACTTTGCATGAACTTACCAGTTTTGTCACCTCAAGGACACCTGCCCTGTCCTCTTTCTCATGTCCGTCAAGAATCGTAGGCTCAACACCGAGGAAGTCGCCGAATATGCCGTCAAACTCCGACTGATCCAGGGGATCGGTTGATTCATTCAGATTTGATGCTTCAATCTGCGCCTCGTCGAAATAATCGAACAACCTCTCGCAGTCTTTCTTTTTCCCAAAATTGGTGATCCTCATAATTGTACGATATCTGCTTGCTTCTGAATTTATCCAGTGGTCAACCTCAACTCCGTACCAATATCGAAGAACGGTAAGGATATTGTCCAGTTCCGCAAGGGTTATTGGAACCCAGCTTTCGGGAAGTTTTTCTTCCTTTTTCCAGAATACCAAGATCTTCTACCTCCTGTATTAAAAAAACCTCATCCCGGACAGGGTTGAGGTCTGAGTTTTGATTCTCGCCCCGGACCCTGACTCCGGGGTCCTCATCGAATACAGCTTTTTGGTCAGGTTTCCTGGCTTGTGGATCATTGCTTTCCGGCGCCTTCCCTCTTTCAAGGTGACATTATGCCGGATTGCTCCCCACTCACAGTGGCGGGCACCGCATCGGATTCTAACCGACTTCCCTGTGCCTATAGCTGAAAATATTCAATTTTAATTCGAGTACATTATACATTATTGGCAGGATTAATACAAGGCCGATACTTGAAAAATCAGTTGACATTGAGGGTATCGAAAAACCCTATAAATTTAGTTATTTGAAGTATTTAATTAACCACAGAGGACACAGAGAGATCAACGTTTTTTCTTTAGTTATCCTCTGCGGACTTCGCGATCTCTGCGGTGAAAAAAAAATGTCATCAATAACTGGAAACAGCTTATTTCAAATATACATTTTAATGGCAGGAAGATCCAGGGGAAATTTGGAATTAAACAGTATCTCGAATTTTTTCTGATGAATAATATTGGATGCCACTCAAATAATCGTATAATTATTCAGCCCCCTAAAATGCTTGTCTTTCTATAAGGAAGAATTTAAAATAAACTGTAAAAAATGCAAATTTTTAACCTTTGTGGTCTTTGTGGTCTTTGTGGTGAATAGATATACGGGAATTAACCTGAAAGGAAATCTACAGTTTTAGTAGAAATTTTAGGGGGAGAAAAAGAGGCAATACTTTTTACTCAAAACCTTTCTATTGCAGGAGATTTAGTTAAAAAGCTTGTTTTTGCCATTTTCTAAAAATGGCTTAAAGGAAAGGAGACCTACCTTGTCCTCAAAGAAAAAAATTCTGGTGGTATGCTCGTCGGGTATGTCAACCAGTCTTCTTGTCAAAGCTATGCGAAAGGCGGCCGATAAGGAAGGTTACGAGGTTGAGATTTCCTCCGCTCCGATAGTCGGCGCTGAGGATCTCATGCCTGAAACTGATGCGGTTCTTGTGGGACCACAGATGAGACATCGATTCGAGGAAATCGAGCGAATCTTTGCAGTAGCCGATGTGCCGGCGAAACTTGTGCCACCACAGGTCTATGGGCTTATGGATGGAAAGGCCGCTCTTGAGATAGCAAAAAAAATGATTATGGAGTGATATAAAATGGATACTCCCTTTCAATCAGGATGGCTAATGGGAGTGAAGTGTTTTGTATTTGCTCTTTTAGCGGTATGGCTTTATTTTAGAGTTACAAAACAAGACATATTTCTTCTTCTTGCAGGAGCACTGGGACTGAACGGAATCTTCGCGTTGATTTTCTTTTCGGGATCGAAAATACATATAATTGGAATCATCCTGAACGCAATTCCGTTTTTTGCGGTGCTTCTAATTGCTAATGGAATTTTATGCTCTAAAGCATTTTATGAAATCACGCGTCATGGAATTTTTCCGGCGGATAAGATGGTGGATCCCGATAAAGGCCTACAATTATACTTTTCCGGCATCATGGCTTTCATACTATTTTTCATGGCCAAATTTTCAATGAACGATGTTTTCAAGCATCTTGTTGAAAAAGGCGGATTAAAGCTCGACATGGCGGCATATATCATTTACTTTCTGCTGATAGCCGGTATTGCGTACCTCACACAATACGTCATCCCCTGGAAAGAGACGCCGGACACATTCGTCACGGTAGGCATAAAACAGGAAGCTGTTGATGTATTAAGTATTACGGGTGATGTCACACTTCCCGAGAAGATCGCCGTGCCTACTCTATTTTACCTGATATTCTTCCTACTACCTTACCTTATCAAACCGGCGAATCAGAAGAGCGATACGGATATCGTCGGCCTTGTTATTATTGCCGTGCTAATAGGCTCGGTAGTATGGATTGAACTTATAAAAAAAGGCGGAAACAAGGATAAAGATAAATCAGTGAAACTGGGATAGATCGGATAATGGACAACAGACGACGGAAACCAGAGGTCGGATCCCGGATCCCATTTCCCCTTTCTCAATTCCCATTTCCAGATATGTAGGAGGGACGTCCCCGTCCCGATAAATTGAGGACGGAAAGTGGGGAACAGATCCCGTTTCCCACTTCTCATTTCTCACATCCTGATGGAGGATAACGATGTCATATAAGCTTTTCGATTACAATATCAAGGTATTTCAGGATAAGCGGGACGGCGATTTTGGAGCTTGTATCGAAGAAATCCCGGAAGTCTCCGCTTATGGCGAAACCGTCAATGACGCCGTTAATGAATTGAAAACCGTTTATAATTTATGGCTTGAAGACTGTCAGGAATTATGTTATCCCATTCCGGAACCCTTCAATGTGCGTGATTTCAGCGGCAAATTTGTTCTTCGTATGCCAAAGTCGCTTCATAAGTCTCTTGCGGTAAAAGCAAAAAAGGAAGGAATCAGCCTGAATCAGGAAACAATATATTGTATAAACAAGGGATTGGTTGCTTGATAATCCATTTACATTATAACCCCTCAATTCAAATCGCCAAATCAGTCTTTGATGTTCCAAATGTTCTTATCTTGTTTTTTTTGTTCTTGTATTTACTTATTCGTATCTTTTCTTATTGAAATGTACTATTATGTATGATATAATATCCCTGGAGGTGTTCACAATGTTAGATGAAATTCTCACCCCGGAAGAGGTTGCCAGGGAATTAAAGATCACTACCAGGGGCGTAAAAGATTTATTGAGAGCGGGAACTCTGAATGGTTTCAAAATAGGCAGACGGTGGCGAATAAGAAAGAGTGATTTTGTGGATTTTATCTATCCCGTTGCTATTGCACCATTAAGAGAAGAAGACCTTGATGAAGAAGATAAGAAAGCTATCATAGAAGCTGAAGAAGATGTAAAGGCGGGAAGACTTTATCCACTGGCGGAAGTTATGAAAGAGTTTGGAATTTCAGCGTGAGTATAGAACTTACAAAGAGAGCAAAGAAGGACTTAAAGAAACCGGATGCTGTAACCAGAGAAAGAATCCTTTTAACTCTATATAAGTTTGAAATGCATCAGGAGAATATTGACTTCTCAAAGTTAAGCGACAGTTCTGACAAGTGGCGAATCCGTGTAGGTCGATGGCGTGTAGTCTTGGATAAAAATGCCAAAAGCGGAAAATGGCAAGTTCTTTATATTAAATTAAGGCCGAAGGCATATAAATAGCGCAAGATCTGCAGGTGTTAACTGAGAAGTAAATGAACACCGGTTTCCGGGGCGGCAACAACACAGAATAACCCACCCAAAACCATTAAACCTGTCAAAATAAAAATAGAATTCCTGTCCATTATAATGCAAATATCGGCGTAGTGACAGTGTTTATCAAACTTGACAAATTTACCTAACAGTAATATAATATTATTATAAATGTTAGGTAAACGGTGAGTGAAATGGATATGGTAAAGGGCGTTCTCAGGGAAGAGTTGGAACACGCAAAAAGAGCAAAGCAACGATATGAAGAGGGATTAGATGAACTTCCCCGGGGGAGCTTGCAAAAGAAGAAAATCAATGACAAAGCTTATTATTATATTGCTTATCGGAATGGAAACAAAGTTAAATTTGATTATCTGGGCAAACTGTCAGATGCTGATATAAAATCTTATCGGGAGAAGATTGAGAAACGCAAGAGATATAAGAAATTGATTAAGGATTTAGACAAAGAAATCAAATATTTGGGGAGGGTTCTTAATGTTCAGGCAGATTGAGCTGGTTGATCATATATTGAAGGAAATGGAAATCACCGGAATTCTTCCTGATATTATGATTGTAGGAAGTTGGTGTCTTTATTTCTATCAGTATCATTACAAAGATTCCGACCTTCCGCCGCTAAGAACAACGGACATTGATATTGATGTTAATTCCCTTCGCAAGGCAAAGATTCGGTTTAACATAGGCGGAATTCTGGAAAAATATGATTTCCGGATGGATTTTCATGGGGATGGCTCAACCAGTTTTATCCATGCCGATCTTAAAATAGAATTCCTCGTCCCGGAAATTGGGAGACCTTCTCATGAGCCTGTCAAGATTCATGGATTCGGTATTACGGCGCAGCCCTTAAGATGGCTTGATCTCCTTGAAAAGGAAGTTATCATTGTGGATTATAAGGGAATGCAAGTGAAGGTTCCCCATCCTGCC
This sequence comes from Vulcanimicrobiota bacterium, assembly GCA_021107945.1. Taxonomy (GTDB): domain Bacteria; phylum Vulcanimicrobiota; class JAJTBE01; order JAJTBE01; family JAJTBE01; genus JAIORV01. Next base: position 54,076 of record JAIORV010000012.1, read on the forward strand.
AGGTTTGCTGTCCATAAACTGATTATATCTCAGCGAAGAAGCGGGAGAAATCCAAAAATCGAAAAGGACATTGTCCAGGGTCTTCAAGTGATAAGAATGTTGGTAGAATTGGGGTGGGTGGAAAAGATAACCGGGATTGTCAATATTTTGTCAAGGAAACAGAAGAAACTTATAAAGCAAGCTTTGCAAGGATCAAATGTGGAGGAGCTGACCGGACTTACCATTGCTGAATTGGAAAAGATTTTCCAATGCAGGATTTCCGCTCAAACTTTAAAGTAAAATGATCATATTCCGCTCAGAGCCTGTCCTGAACCCTTCGCTCCGCTCGAGGGCAAGCTCAGTGAAGGAATGACGCCGACAAAATGCGTAAGTCCTGATTATTAAATAAATATTGAAAGACACGAGTTTATCCTATTATCCATTATCCTTCATCTACTACTCTCCTATTATGAGGCAATATAAGGCAATATATTGCACAAACAAGGGATTAGCCAATCGATAAAGTATTTATATTACCAATGAAACCTGATAAAACAAAACTACAAATAACGATTCTTATTACTGCTTTGCTTTTTACGGTTTTGCTTGTTTTTCTGTTTCATCGAAAACAAGATATAATTCCCGGATGGAAGATTCCCGGGGTTGTGAATGATAAAGGGGGGAAACCTGCAACACCCTCTGGAGACAAGCTAAAAACCTGGACTGACACCAAGGTTGTTCCCGATGGGGAATTTCCACTTTTAAAACCCCTGGATCCTAAGAAATATAAAAACCTGTCAAAAGATGAACTGCAAATATTCAATATCACCGCAAAAAGTCTTTTGAACGAGAACAGGGCAAGGGGACGAAATAACCCCTACGTATTGCTTGATATACTCGACTTGAAAGAAGGCGACAATATCGGCGATATCGGTTGCGGTCCGGGGTATTATACATTTATCCTGGCATACAGGGTGGGTAAGAAAGTAAAGGATCCTGCAACCGGGAAGACGGTTGTGAAGCCTGTGGGAAAGAACGGCGGTTTAGTCTATGCTGTTGATTTTTACCCGCCGATGATTACTTATGTAAAATTCATGAGGGAGCATCTTGCAAAAGAGAGAAAAGTTGACTTTCAGAACATCAAATTCATCTGTAACGAAGCCGACGGCCTTGTATATGATATCCCCGCCGACACTCTGGACTTTGCTTTTTTAAGCGAGATGCATATTTATAATCACATACCCGATAATCCTCATCAATTCGTGACACAAGAGCAGAGAAAGAATAAGGAATATTATTTCAATATGCTCCGGGACAGGAGCGAGGATTTTACAAAAAGTATTCACAATGCCCTAAAACCCGGAGGGTTACTCTTTATAACAGAAACTTGCGAAGTGAACAAGCCTAACCAGAGTATTCTTTATAAAGATGATGTAATCAAACTGCTTGAATCCACCGGGTTATTCAAATTTGAGAAGACTGATGACTCTTTCATGGGAGCATATCTTCTGTTCATGAAAAAAATTACTGGGGAGAAAGAAAAAAGCAAATGATTAATCCATCAAGGTTCAGATTCCCATCCGGAATAATAACCTATTCCGTACTGATTGTCCTGTTGGTATTTTTAAATTCCGGGTGCGCCACCAGAAAGGACAAAGCAAAACCTCCTTCTTCTTCGCCTGTTATACAGGGAAAGAAATCTCCATCGCCCCGCATTTACGATGTATTAATTGTAAAGAGCCCCGGCTCCCTGAAGTTTTTCGGATGGAAGGGAGAAAGCGATTTGAAGGGTGCGGAGTCCGCCCTCTACAGGCTTGGTGTGGATTACGCTTATGTGGAAGAGTCAGAGCTTGCAAAAGATAACATCCCCTGCAAGATCCTTCTTCTGGCTAACACACGATGTATGAGCGCGGATGCAATAGAGGGAATAAAAAAGTTCTCCAAAGAAGGCGGCAAGGTTTTCGCCACTTACATGAGCGGTTACAGGGACGAAGACAACCGCCTTCCCGGCAAGAAAAACAACTTCCTGCTGTCCGATGTCTATGGCGTTGATTTTTATCAATGGGCAAAAAGCCCGTCAAGGTGTGAATACATACTTCCCTCAAAGGCAAAAAAGCCGATACAACTGGGCAGAAACCAGTCGATGCTTATACGTCCTCATGAAGACACACAGATTCTCGCACGATGGCTTACAGCCGACAAAAAACCCGAAAGGGCGGATTCTGCAATAACCTACAACGAAAAAACAGGCACAATTTATTGTGGCGAGGATATTTTCGCCCGGGAAAACTCCGAGAGCCCGGAAGTACTTGCATATATCGGCCAACTGATAGAAAAACTTGAGCCCGGAGTTGTTAAAAAGAAAATCGATCCACACAAAAAGATTATAAAACCTGATTTCTCAATACCGCAGAAAATTGTTAATGCCGTAAAACCTGCGGGGGACAAGATCCTCATAGGTTTGAACACAAGGATATCCTCCATATATCTCTCATGTGAATCCGAATCGATAATAACCGCCGATTCGGGACTTTATGCCGTCAAGAGAACAGACGAGGGCGAAACATACGAGAAAAAAGCAAATGTAATCGGCATAAAGCCCGGCGGAAAAATTTATTTGATGGCCATATCCGTTCAGGGAAAGCTTCCTTATATAAATGTATATGATTCGAAAAAAAAGCTTCTCGCCCGTTGTTATTCCAAAATGAGTTATAGCGGTGTCGGGGAGAAAAGCCCGGTGAAGCTTATTGACCTGAATCCCAACGGCACATACGATTTCCAGTCATACCGGGGCGAGGTTCAATTCATTCCCGAAAAATCAGGCAGGATAAGGGTTATGAACCTTCTGACACTTGATGAATATGTCGCCGGCGTTGTTCCCCGGGAGGTTCCGGCCTCCTACCCCAAAGAAGCGTTGAGGGCGATGGCGGTTGTGGCGAGGACATTCGCAGAAAGCAGCAGGGGAAAGCATAAAAAAGAGGGGTTTGATGTCTGCAACACGGTTCACTGCCAGGTATATGGCGGTCTCATGGGAGAGAGATTGAGCGCAAGCGAGGCCGTCGCAGACACATCCGGGGAGATAGTCGCAAGCGGAGGGTCTCCCGTTTTCACAACCTTTCACTCCACATGCGGCGGTTACGGCGCAGATGTTTCATCCGTATGGAGCGGCAAGTCACGCCACCTTGTCGGCGGATTCGACGGACCGGGGAAATATGACAGGGATCTTTCAGATGAGAAAACATTCAGGGAATTTATCGACAATCCACCAAATTGTTATTGCAATAAATCCGGAAGGTTCAGATGGGTGGAGACTTACTCCCGTGGTGAAATGAAGAAGCTTCTTGACGAGTCCCTGGGTTATTTCAAAGGCAGGGGTAAGATGGATGTAGGCAGGATATATTCTATGAAAATTATAGACAGGGCAAAGGATGGCAGGATGCAGGTCATGGAAATCGTAACATCTCAGGGAACATATCATATAAAAAAGGACAGGATGAGGTGGATAACATCGGGAGGTAAGATCGGAACCGGAGGTCTGCCCAGCACATTGTTCTACCTGACCCCGTGGGAGACGGGAAATGAGAAAAGGGAAAAGGGAAAAGGGAAATCGGAATCGGGTTTCAAATTCACTGGCGGCGGATGGGGGCATGGTGTCGGCATGTGCCAGGAAGGGGCTCGTGGAATGGCCGAGGCCGGCAAGGATTACAGGGAGATCATCCGGCATTATTATGAGGATGTTGAGATTGAGAGGTAATTATTCACCGCAGAGTTCACAGAGAGCGCAGAGTTTTAATATGACCGATGACTTGGAAGGGGTTTGAATAGTTTCTCAGGACCCATTTAACAATATGATGGTCAGGGAAGAGAAAATTGTGGTTTGTTTTTTTTAACAGAGAAACAGTTGGGTTAATTATTAATATGAATTGTAATTTGAAAGGGGAATTGAAATGAGATCAAGGACCTTCAATGTCACACTGCTCATCACCATTATTCTCATTGCATTTTTTTTCATCAACAGTTGTTCGTCGGGAAGCGGTTCCGGGAGTGCCGGGACAGAGCCGACAGTGTCCCCGACCGGCTCGCCCACAGTCACACCCACGACCTCACCAACAATCTCCCCGACACCGTCTCCCACTTCTTCACCTGGACAGTTTGCAAAGATATATGTATATATCCATATGCACAATGAAGAACCATTAGAGGGAATTTATCCCGATTTTGTCAATAACGAGGAAGAATTCAAGAAGCATCGGGCGGTATTGCTGCCGTTTGTAAATATGTTAAAAGAAGAGAATGTAATGTTCAACTACCAGTCCGATTGGAATTTTCTTCAGGCCATTGCTGCGTTCGATTCCGGTGAAGGTACCGGTGGGAAAAATATTCTCAAGTATATCAAAGACCTGGGATTTGAAGTTGACCCTCATGCCCACGAAACTTCTTACAACTATGCTGATGTAGCCTACCTGATAAACCAGTTGGGTGTCCCCACATCAAATACCGTTGGTGGTTTTATAGCCATTCCCCCGGAGGATTCGAAAATCGAATATTTTCAGGATCCCATTACCGGCTGGAATTATGACTATACATGGCAGGCGGAAATTCTATGGGGAGCAGGCTCTTACCATCATACCAATGACCCCTTTGTGAGCGGGGTATGGTGTCCAAAAGATAATGACAATTTCTATGAACATGATCCCACAAAGCTTCCGCATATAGGTGGGTATAACCTTGGGCATAAGGGCGTGGAGTTATTACTGGAGAAATCCCTGTCCGGGGAACTGGATCCCGAAAAAATCTATACCATTGATATCCCCCTGGGACAGATGAATTTACTCGGCGGAGGTTTTATTGAAGATCAAAGGAGACAAATCAAGAATTTGAAGGAAATGGACACAAACGGACTATTACAGTGGGTCGGAATGAAACAGGTCATTGAGATATGGCAGCAGGAATATGGATCACAACCGAATCTCCTGTTATACACGGATGAATAGATATCAGGACTTACGCATTTCCAAGAAAGAAATGCATGAAACTGTCATCCTGAGCGGAATACGATCTAATTTACTTTAATAGGCATACCTTTCTCAGGAACGGGGCTTACATACCTCCGATGTATTAATCAGCGAAGGATCTCTATCCATGAATAGCGATCTCTCAGGACAACATTCAGGAGATTCTTCGCTATGTGAATCCCCGTACATCAAGGAAATCCCATCCTTCAGAAAATCATCAGATTAAGGTAACTCTCTCGTATATCGCTCAGAAGGACAAGGCTAACTCCTCATTTTGCGTAAATCCTGTAGATCTATATTCACCGCAAAAACCACAGAGTTTAGAAATTAGACACAATTATATTTTTCTTTTCGTTCTTTGCAGATTTCATAGAATTTTAAATTTGATAGAATATACAGTTTTTTTTGGGCAAGCGTTTTCCTTTGCCTATCGGGGTTGGGAAACCCCTCCTATAGTAATCAGGACTTACGCAAACGTCATTCCGAACTTGTTTCGGAATCTGAGGATAACGTCTTTGTGGCGTATTTGTGGTGATTTATGTTTGTTGTTTTGCTTGTGTAAGAAAATTGATCACATACACTCTCACAACGTATAAAAATTAAACAGTATCTAAAAACCCTATCATCACTGGCTTTCCCGAGCTTTGTGTCAAAAAAGTAAACAAAAATTCCCTTTTTTTATAATGCTCCATATTGCTCCAAAAAAACATAAAAATTTATTTATCCCAGTCCGTATGAGGATTTCCGCTGACTTTCTTTCTTTTTTATTGTGGATGGTAAGTCGTTTGCTATAGTATAAGTGAGAAACAAAAAAACGGAGGTAAAAACAAATGAGTAAAATTTTATTAATAGAAGACGAAGCGGGAATCCGCCGCACACTTACGGTAAGCTTAATGCAGGAAGGACACGAAGTTGAACCTTGCGAAAATGGACTTTCCGGACTTGCAAAAGTTGACAATTATGTTGAAAAAGGACATAGCTTCGATGCAGTAATATTGGACATCAACCTTCCCGACATAAACGGTCTGAAAGTATTAAGATTCCTCAAAGAAAAACATCCCAACATTCCGGTAATAATGATTACCGGCTACGGTGACGAGGCAATGGCTGACGAAGTAAAAGCCAGACAGGGCGACGCTTACCTTGAGAAACCGATTGATTCAAGCAAGCTGGACAATTACTTGAAAGATCTTCTTGATCATAAGGATGAAGTACTTGGCAGAAGCAATGATGAAAAATCTGATGAAATCTCACTTTCCACGAAGTCGGCATACGCTTTTATTAAAATCGGCGACGAGGAAGATTTTCTCCCCGTATATCAGAAACTCTATTTTGATACAAATGTTATGTATTGTGACGCCGTGAGAGGTGTTTTCGACCTGGTTCTTCTTCTTCACGGAAAGAGTATGGAAGAATTGAAAGATATATCCGATAACATTCAAAAGATGGACGGCGTTGATGAAGTTTATTTCTCCTCCGTGGAAAAACCCATCCTCTCCGAGGATCTTTCCAAGGTTGTCAGCGAGATGGACAAATTCCTCATCGAGAATAACGCACCGAAGGATTTCAAAGTCGGAATGAATAACTGCCGCTGCAGTGCCTATGCATTATTGGAAATTGAACCCGGCGATTTCGAAAAAGTCTTCCGCCAGGTATATTTTATGGACAATGTAGTTTCCTGTGACGCCATGACAGGTCCCTTCCGGATGTCACTTCTCCTCAAGGCGCCCACCTTTGCTGAAATCGATGAAATTGTTACCGGTAAAATTGCAAGAATGGACGGCGTTCTCAGAGCATCACAACTTAATATAATGAACCTGATTGAGATGTAAGCCATTTTTAGAAAATGGCAAAAACAAACTTTTAACTAAAACTCCCGTAACAGAGATGTTTTAGGTGAAAAACAATGGGCAACATATAGCGGAAACAGCAAAAATGATTTTATCAAACAAACCTCTGTTTTCCGGGATGCAAGATAATTATCGGGACGGGGACGTCCCTCCTACAGAAAAATTAAAAGAGGCATAAAAATTGCCTCTTTTTTTATTTTGTTTCAGGAAGGAGTTCCCATTTTATCGTAAAATGAATGCCTGGATCAATCATACGGAAATGGTTGAAAAAACTAACAATGAAAGAGGATGAAAAACGCCTCTTTTTATTATATCCCGGGGAGGAGTTCCCATTTTATCGTAAAATGAATGCCTGGATCAATCATACGAGAAGATCTGATAAAACAACGAGTTGGACTCCCGGGCAAAGGAGAGAAAATAAATGGATACAATTAAGGATATGTATCAAAAGGCTGAAGCAGAGAGGGAAAGCAAGATCGTTCCCTCCGCTTTTTCCGTCGCTTTATGGAAACACAAAGGAGAAGAAGGCGCCCTGATCCCACTTTTGCAGGCGGCGCAGACACAATATTCTTACATACCCGAATCCGCCATACATCGTATATCCGCGGTTACGGACATACCCGCCAGCGAGATATATGGCGTGGTGACATTTTACACGCAATTCAAATTGACACCTCCGGGCAAATATATCATCCGGGTATGTGACGGAACGGCTTGTCATGTTAACGGTTCAATGACTATTCTAAACGTTATCACAGGAATTTTGGATGTAGAAGTTGATGAAACCACAAAAGACGGTCTTTTCACGCTTCAACCGGTAGCGTGCCTCGGTTGTTGCTCCCTTGCGCCTGTTATGATGATTGGCGATGAGACTTACGGGCGTCTTAACCCTGGCACAATTAAGAACATTTTAAAAGCATACAGTGAGAATGAATCCAACAATTAATGTCTCATAAGATAAAGGAGTATTGTTATGGAAATCCTTGTAGGAACAGGAACTTGTGGTATTTCCGCCGGCGCGCTGAAAGTTCTGGAATCTCTGAAAAAGGAGATTGGAAGCCGGGGGCTGGATATTCCCGTCAGGGAAACAGGATGTATGGGAATGTGCTACTGTGAAGTATTGGTGGAAATCAGGGATAACGGCAAATCAAGGCTTTACGGAAATGTTAATCCCAAAAAGGTTTTAAAAATAGTTGAGAAAGATTTAATCGAGGGACAACCCATAGATAAATGGATTGTCAAGGATGAAAACGAGAGGAAGGACGATTCCTTCTTCGCCCGTCAGAAAAGGATCGTGCTGAGAAACTGCGGCGATATTGATCCCTCGTCTATCGAAGATTATATCGCCAATGACGGTTACAAGGCAATTGAAAAGGTTCTCCTGGAATACAAACCCGATGATGTCATAGAAGACATTAAAAAGTCGGGACTCCGGGGACGTGGTGGGGCAGGTTTCCCCACAGGCTTAAAATGGAGCTTTGCCCAAAAAGCGCAGAGCGAAAAGAAATACATAATTTGTAACGCCGACGAGGGAGACCCGGGAGCTTTTATGGATCGATCCGTCCTGGAAGGTGATCCTCACTCGATTCTTGAGGGAATGCTCATAGCTGCCTATGCCATCGGAGCAAGCGAGGGATATATTTATGTAAGAGCGGAATATCCCCTTGCGATTAAAAGGCTTCAAAAAGCTATAAAGGATGCAAAGGAAAAGGGTTTCCTGGGCAAAAACATCCTTGGCTCTGATTTTAGCCTAAAGCTGAAAATCAAGGAGGGAGCTGGAGCTTTTGTATGTGGCGAAGAAACAGCATTGATGGCAAGTATTGAAGGACACAGGGGAATGCCCAGGATAAGACCCCCGTTTCCCGCCAATAGCGGCTTATGGGGACATCCCACGAACATAAACAATGTGGAAACATTTGCAAATGTGCCCTGGATTATTCTGAATGGCGGAGAAGCTTATGCAAATATGGGAGTCGGCAGATCCCGCGGCACGAAGGTTTTCGCAATAGCAGGCAAGGCAAAGAGAGCCGGCTTGATAGAAGTTGAAATGGGAATTCCATTACGGGAGATAATTTTCGATATATGCGACGGAATCGCGAAAAATCGAAAACTCAAAGCGTTACAAATGGGAGGCCCTTCCGGCGGATGCATTCCGGTAAGCTTGATTGATACGGTTGTCGATTATGAAAGCATAACAAAAACCGGCGCGATTATGGGATCTGGCGGAATTATTGTTATTGACGATTCCACCTGCATGGTCGAACTCGCCAGGTTTTTCCTTTCATTCACTCAGAACGAATCTTGCGGAAAATGCGTATTCTGCCGCATAGGAACAAAACGGATGCTTGAAATCCTGGAAAAAATCACAAAGGGGAAAGCTGAAATGGAGGATCTCGAAACCCTTGAATATCTGGCATACAAGGTGATGAAAACTTCCCTTTGTGGACTGGGACAGACCGCTCCGAACCCGGTTCTGACGACCCTGAAATATTTCCGGGAGGAATACGAGGCGCATATTGCCGACAAGAAATGCCCCGCGGGACAATGTGCGGATCTTATTAGTTTCAGAATTATACCGGAAAAATGTATAGGCTGTGGCGCATGTATTCGAGCATGTCCAGTGGAGGCAATCTCCGGCGAGAAGAAACAGATTCACAAAATCAACCCGGAAAAATGCATCAAATGTGGAAAATGTCTTGACTCCTGCAAATTTGAAGCAGTGGTCGTTGAATAAATATTAGCACAAAATTTTATGACTCAAAGCGATAAAATCATTTGGAGGTAAGATATAGGAAGTAGGATCAATCCGCGTTCGGTTAAGGGATTTTTGGGTAGAATTTCATTGGGTAGAATTTCATTGGGTAGAGGTTGGTCTCCCGACCAACCTGATGAGATGATGAAACAGTCTAAATGCCTTTAACCCGGCGGGTCGGGAGACCCGCCGCTACCCAAAAAGAGTTTCGTTACATCAATAAGTTTCGTTACATCAATGAGTTTCGTTACATCAAAGAGTTTCGTTACATCAAAGAGTTTCATTACATCAATGAGGCGGATCCCGATTCCCACCTCTCATTTCCCACCTCCAATCAAGGAGAGGTATCTAAAATGGCTGAAGTTAAAGTTAACATAAACGACAAAGAAATATTGGCTGATAATAGCAAGACGATTCTCCAGGTGGTGAGAGAAAACAACCTGGATGAAATTCCCACCCTTTGTTACGAAGAGAGGCTTGGTCAAATAACCTCCTGCTTCATATGTGTTGTAGAGGTCGAGGGTGCGAGGGGTCTTGTGCCTTCTTGCAGCACAAAAATAACTAATGGCATGGTAATTCGCACAAACACGGAAAAGGTGAGAGAAACTCGAAAAACCTGCCTGGAGCTTATTTTCTCGAATCACTATGCCGACTGCATAAGTCCATGCGCTCAAAAATGCCCTGCAGGTATCGATATTCAGGGTTATCTGTCCCTTGTAAAAAAAGGACTTTACAAGGAGGCAATTGAGCTGATAAAGGAGAGAAATCCTCTTCCAATCGTTTGCGGTCGTATATGTGTTCGTGAATGTGAAGTCGGCTGTCGCAGGAATCTTCTTGACGAGCCTGTAGCTATAGATTTCCTGAAAAGATATGCCGCCGAGTCCCGGGAAGGCATGCAATTTCACCCCGAAGTCAAACCCTCTAACGGCAAGTCAGTTGGCGTAGTCGGGGGCGGTCCCGCCGGACTTTCCGCCGCGTATTACCTTTCTATGGAGGGCTACAAGGTAACCGTTTATGAGGCAATGCCGGAAGCGGGAGGTATGCTCAGATATGGAATCCCCGCATACCGACTTCCAAAAGACCTGCTTGATATTGAGATAGAATCCATAGAGAAAATGGGCGTTAAAGTTCTTTGCAACAAGCGAATCGGCAAAGATATGACCCTGGAGGATCTCAGAAATCAATATGACGCTGTCCTGCTGACAGTGGGGGCGTGGGGTGCCATGGGCATGAGAGTTGAAAATGAGGATTCCCTGGGAGTTCTGTCCGGGCTCGACGTTCTTCGCCAGGTAGCTAACGGCGAGTTAAAAGAGCTCAGGGGAAGAGTGCTTGTAATCGGTGGAGGAAATACAGCGATTGACGCAAGCAGAACATCGGTGAGACTGGGAGCGGATGATACCGCTATCCTGTATCGCCGGACGGAAACCGAGATGCCCGCTCACCACGAAGAAATTGAGGCGGCAAGGGCGGAAGGAGTCGATATTAAATTCCTTATATCGCCCCAGAAAGCTATAACCGATAAAAACGGCAGAGTCACAGGGCTGGAGTGCATCAGGATGGAGCTGGGAGAGCCGGACGCCAGCGGGAGACCCAGACCTATACCCATCGAGGGGTCAAACTATATCGAGCCCGCCGATTATATTGTTGCCGCCATAGGACAATTTCCGGATCTCAAATGTCTGGAACCCGGTGGAAACGGCGAATGCCCGGTGGAGCTCAGCCGCAGGGGAAGAATTGTTGTGAACAATGAGGATATGAGCACAAATATACCCGGTGTTTTCTCAGCCGGTGACGTTGTAACGGGACCCGCCACAGTTATTGAAGGAATCGCCGGCGGGAGAAAATCCGCATACGCCATTCACAACAGGCTTTCCGGTAAAAATGTTAAAGTCGATACAGATGAATTTGTAGTAAACATGGATATGTTTGCAAAGGTCACATGTGAGGATGTTTCATGCTTCGAATGCTCTCCACGGCACAAAATGCCCGAGAGAGATCCGGAGGAGAGAATAAGAGATTTCAGAGAAGTCGAGTTGGGCCTGTCGAGGCAGGATATAATCGAAGAAGCGGATCGCTGTTTCCAGTGCGGATGCCTCGAAGTTGACGAGTGCCTTCTGCGCAAGTACGGGGAGGAATATGAAGTGGATCCTACCCATTATCTGGGCGAGGTAAACCGTTACGAGGTGGACAGGCGTCACCCATTCGTCCTGATAGATCCCAACAAGTGCATTCTTTGCGGCAGATGTATAAAAACCTGTGAGAAAATCCTGGATGCTCCTGCCCTGGGATTTGTAAACAGGGGATTCAAGACGATTATAGCTCCGTCGATGGAGAAACCTCTTGCCGACACCAACTGCATATCCTGCGGAAATTGTATCGATACATGCCCCACAGGTGCGCTGTCGGAAAATCAGCCCCTGTTTGCAAGGATAGGGAGTGGAGTTGAGGATCATCCTGCCATATGTAGTTTCTGCCCGGTAGGTTGCCGCATAAATATTAAAACATTCGGGAGAGATATGAGAATCCGATCCCGGAGAGACAAAGTTACCGGTTACGGTGATTACCTTTGCAGACGAGGAAGATTCGGAAGCAGATATCTCAACTCCGATGACAGAATAGTTCAGCCCGCAACGATGAAAGAAGGCAAAATACATTATTCCGAGTGGGATCGGGCACTTAAGGAAACCGCCGGAAGACTCGGGGAAATACGTGACAAATACGGTCCCGATTCGATTGCAGTTTTCATTTCCCCAAAGATGACGAACGAAGAAATATATGCAGCAGTCAGGTTTGCAAAAGGAGTTATAAGTACAGATTTAACAGGATCTTACAACGATCTCTTCCATGGTAGAAAACAACATGAAATCGACCATATGTTTGGGCACACGGTTTCAACCAACCCCATGGACGATGTTTTTGAATCAGATGTTATAATTCTCGTGAACTCTGACCCGACGGAAACCCATCCCTCATTCGGACGGAAGATCAGGGACGCGAGAAAAAAAGGGGCAAAACTCATTGTTATAAACTCCAACCGCATTGACCCTGTAAAGCATGCCGATCTGTGGCTTCAGCCAAGAAGGGGAACAAACACCCATGTCCTCAGCGCAATTATGAACGAAATTATCAGAAATAAAGCGTATGATGAAAAATTCGTTGAAGAGCGAACTAACAATTTCGAAGCTTTGAAAAATTTCCTGAAAGGTTTCATAGCGGAAGACATTGCACATATAGCCGGCGTTTTGCCCGGAAAAATGAAAAAAGCGGCAAATATCATTACTGACCAAAATCCAAATGTAATGGTGATATATGACCACAGCAACCCCATTGACAGAGCGGTTGGCGATATGGAAGCTCTTTCCAATTTGCTCTCTATAACCGGCAACATTGGAAAGAAAGGATCAGGGCTTATCCTGTTACAAAAACACTCCAATTCAGTGGGGCTATATGATATGGGCGCGGAACCGGGATTTCTGCCCGGAAGAGTCAATCTTGAAGATAGCAAGATGAGGAAAATGACAGAGAAAGTCTGGGGGACAAAACTTCCCGCAAAACCGTCAATAAATAACGGGGACATAAAAGACATCTTTCTCTCCGGCAAAATAAAAGCAGTGCTTGTCATTGGCGAGGATCCCCTTGAAAACCCGGCGGAAGCGAAATACTTCAGAAAACTTCATTTTCTGGCGGTAATGGATCTTTTCAAAACCGAAACCGCACGCTACGCCGATATAATTCTCCCGGCTTCAACGCACATAGAAAGCGGCGGAAGCTTCACCAGGCTTGACAGGAAAGTGCAAAAGTTTCCTCCTGCATTCCCGGCACCATCGGGAAAAACAAACCTGGAAGTAATATGTGAGCTTGCATCCCTGATGGGATCTCCCATGAAATTTGAAAATAACGAAGAAGTTTTTGAGGAGATAAAGAAAATCAATCCGCTTTATACCTGCGTAACTCCAGGAGATGAAGAAAAGGGTTGCAGCTTCTGGAATACAGACTGTAAAGGGAATTCATGCGAGATTCTTTATCGCAATGAATTTGCCACTCCCGACGGTAAAACCCAACTTTCCGCTTACCGTGTCGGGACCAGGACATTCCACGGGGAAGAATTTAATTATAATGTCATAGAAGCCCGTTATAACAGTTGGATAAAGAAACTTTTCCTCAAAGGTAAAGTCATTCCCGTATCAGTTTAATTCGATTTTGCTTTCAAGTCTGCTATATGGGCGGATGCTAATAGCTCCGGCGTCCCCAATCACGTAGCGCGGGTCTTCAGACCCGCCAAGAAGGCAGGAATTGAAATAATAATCATCGTCTTAATTGGCAGGCCTGAAGGCCTGTGCTACAGGTGTTTCGTCAATCCTGGAAGATGACACTAGATATTTCGCAAAGTATATAAACAGGAGAGGTTACGTGCAAATGAGCGGCGAAAGTAAAAATACCCCCAAAGAATCGGAACTCCCGTTTTTTGAACCCATGGCTTCAGTGCTGAAGCATATATGCATCCTGAACAGCGATTTGACTGTTATGAGAATATCCGACGGCATGTCCAGGGAGCTGGGATATGAGAAAAAGGAGATTATAGGCGAAGACTTTCTTAAATTCATTGACGACAAGGACGGGAAATTTAAGAAAATCCTACTTTCAGTATTTTCAGAAGGAAAGACAGAAAAATTACCCAAAAAAATTCACACAATTGCCTGTTTTCGTCGCAGAAAAAAACCTATAGAATGCACACCCGTTGAAATAGTGCCTTTCGAGTTAAACGGGGACATGAAAACTCTTATATTTATCGAAAATCACTTTGAAGTCAGACTTTTTCTTGAAAAAGAGCGAAATGAGAGAGTAAAAGAACTAAAATGCCTTTATCTCCTTGGTAATGAGGTGGAAAGTGCCGTCACGGACGAGGAATTGCTTCTGAATGTCGCAGGGCATATCGACAAGGCGATGCAGTTTCCGGAAATAACCTCCACTGTCATCACCCTGGACAACAAGGAATATTGCCACCTGAAAAGAGAGAAGCCTCCTATCCGCTCGTTCCAGGAGCCTATATTTATCAGGGGTGAGCAAAGAGGATATATTCAAGTCGGCTATCACGGTGACAAGGATTTCATAGATGAAGAATATGCCCTGATTTCTTCGATTGCCAGGGTTCTCAGCAAGGCGATGGAAAGGTTCGAGCTGGGCAGGGAAAGACAACAATATACTCAGCACCTGGAAACCATTGTTGAGGAAAGAGTCAAAGAACTGGAAAAGTCGAGACTCCGCTTCAAATATCTTTTCGACAATGCCCCCAGCGGAATATCCATTTCCGACAGAGAGGGCAACATCATACAGGCCAACCGGGCCTTTTATCATATTCTCAAGCACCCGGAGGGCGAGCCTGTCAAGATAAACCTGGTAAAAGACAAACTTTACCACAATCCGGAAGACAGGGAAATGCTGCTGGATATGGCTGACAAAATGGGCACTGTCAGTAACCGGGAATTTGAAATTAACGCTTTTGACGGATCTGTTATAGCTGTCATCTGCTCCACTGTAAAGTTCGTGGAAGACGGCAAAATTTATTACGAGAGTATTTTGAAAGATGTTACAGAAAAACACAATTTGGAACGTGAACTCAGGAAACAAAAAGAAAGCCTTGAGATTTCCGTGAAAAAAAGAACAGAGGTGCTTGAAAGACAAAGAAAAAAATTGATGGATATGAACCGGCAATGTAAGGCGACCTCGGCACAATTAAGAAGCAGTATGAAAAAACTGCAAACACTTTTTAACGCTATAACAGACCCGGTCTTTACAGTCGATGAAGACTTCACGATTCAGGTTACCAATCAATCCCCTGACGACGTGGGCGAGAAATGTTACAAAGCTCTCTTCAAACGGGAAAAAATTTGTGACAAATGCCCCGCTTTGAAAGCCATAGAAAGAAAAAAACCCGCCTCAATCGAGGTGGAAAGAGATGACCGTTTTTTCCAGATGCAGTGCTATCCTGTCTTCGATGCACAGGGGAATGTTGAAGGAGTCATAGAGTGGGCTAAAGATATTACCAGGGAGAAAAATTTCTGTAACCAGATGCTGCAGGCTGACAGGTTGGCTTCCCTGGGACAACTGGTATCGGGAATAGGACACGAGATCAATAACCCCAATACTTTTATCCTGGGAAATATTAAAATCATCAGGGAGGCAATCGACGATATACTCCCCATACTGGATGAATATTATGGCGACCATCCCGATTTCAAAATAGCCAGGCTTAATTATCAATTTTTCAAGGACCACATAAAACTTCTTGTGGATGACATGGTAAGCGGCGCGGTGAGAATAAAAACCATAGTGCAGGATCTTAGAAAGTTTGCTCGCAAAGGCGACGACCGATTTGACAATGAAGTTTCTATAAATCAACTGGTAGAAAGAAGCATCAGGCTTGTGAGAAACCAGGTGAAGAGAAAGGCAAGCATCAAAACGGATATCCAGGAAAACTTACCCCCTGTTCGTGCAAACATCGTGGGACTGGAGCAGGTAATGGTAAACCTGATTATAAACGCGTATCATGCCCTCAAGAACGGAGAAAAGGGCAATATAGAAATCTCGACCTCTCTTGATGAAAAGCAGCAAATTATATTTATCAAGGTGAAAGATGACGGGATCGGGATGGACCAGGCGACAATAAAAGAAATATTCAATCCTTTCTTTACCACGAAGAGAAGCAGGGGCGGAACAGGACTCGGACTTTCAATAGCCTACCGGATCGTAAAAGAGCACGATGGTGAAATTGAAGTGGAAAGTTCACCGGGAGAGGGAACCACATTTATCGTGGAAATACCTTTCAACCCCTCTGAAAACAAGCCAGGAACCGCTCAGTTATAAATTTGCCGGCTGTGTATTTGCCGATTGTGAATTTGCCAGTTGTGAATTTGCCGGTTGTGAATTTGCCGGTTGTGAATTTGCCGGTTGTGAATTTGAAGGAAGTTTTAGATGAGTGGTAAAACAACCGGTGAAACAATGAAAACCTCTGAAATACCTGAATAAAAGCTGTTTATAATTAATGTAAGCATTCAGTCCTCCCTTGTAGGAGTGGCATCTTGCCACGACAATCGAGGCTGGAAGCCTCTCCTACAGCGATGGGTCCGTTTTTTCTGCGGCGAGACGCCGCAGCCACCGACATTGTCATTAGGGTAGGGGTGGCGTCCCGCCGCCCAATAACATGACAATATTTTCTGAAAACAGCTTAATCAACGCACCAGGAGAAAAAGATGGAGAATAAAAAAGTCCTCATCATCGATGACGAACAGGCGGTTCTGAATTTTCTTTATGTGCTGTTAGTACAGTCGGGAAAATTCGAGTCGGAGACATTGAGAGATTCCACTCTGGCTTATGAAAAACTGAAAAATAATAATTACGATCTCATTCTCCTGGACATGGATATGCCCGATGTTACAGGACTGGACATACTCAATTATATCCAAAAAAACGATATCGATGTGGAAACAATAGTTCTGACTGGAGTTGAGGATGTAGAACTTGCTGTCTCGGCAATGAAAGCAGGCGCGTATGATTACCTGAAAAAACCCGTAGATAATGAGCTGATGCTTCTCACGATGGAAAGAGCCCTGGAAAGAAAATCAATGCGCCAGGAGATAGAAGTACTTAAAACCGCCGGAAGCTGGAAGTCCCTGAAAAACAAAGAAGCTTTTGAGGGAATAATGACGCAAAACCCACGTATGATACAGATTTTTAAATTCGTGGAAAAAATAGCCCCGACAAATACAAGCGTCCTTATTATGGGCGAAAGTGGAACCGGAAAAGAACTTGTAGCCAGGGCGATTCACAAGGCGGGAGCAAGAAAAGACAAAAAGTTTATTGCCGTCAACGCCGGAGCCTTTGCAAAAGAACTATTCGCCTCCGAGTTCTTCGGACACATCAAGGGCGCATTCTCAGGGGCACATACTAACAAAAAAGGTTTTCTCAACGAAGCAGACAACGGAACCCTCTTCCTGGACGAAATAGGCGAACTTCCCCTGGAGCAGCAGGTAAAGCTCTTAAGAGTTTTACAAAACGGGGAGTTCTTCCCTGTCGGGTCCACAAGACCGATGCGCACTGACATAAGATTGCTGGCGGCGACAAATAAAAACCTCTGGGAGGAAATGGAAAGGGGATCATTCCGTAAAGACCTTTTCTACAGGCTCAATATGAACACCGTTTCACTACCGCCGTTAAGGGAAAGAGAAGGCGACATACCTCTGCTAACCGGTTATTTTCTTCAAACCGCCTGCCGGCAGCATGGAAAGAATATAAAAAAAGTATCTTCCGAGGTTCTGACATTGCTAGAATCGCACAGTTTCCCGGGTAATGTGAGAGAATTGGCCAATATAATCAACAGCGCAGTTGTCATGGAACAAGAGCAGACACTTACGAAAAAATCATTACCGGTGGAATTTCTGAATATAGTCGAAAAACTGGAGAATAAACCCACGAAAGAAAACAAACCGGATAATAACAACTCGACTTTACTATCTCTGGAAGATATGGAAAAAAGACATATTGAAAAAGTCCTGGAGTCCACTGATGGAAACCGTACATATGCTTCAAAAACCCTTGGTATATCAAGAGCCACACTTATTTCCAAGATAAAAAAATATGGGCTATGACTTTCGCAATTATTAATGAACGACTTGAGGTTGTCATTCTGAGTGGAATACAAAAGACTTGCTTTGATTCGACGACTTTCTGAAAGACGGGATTATATTGTGTCCGAGGATTGACAAAACGAAGAATCTCTTGAATGTTTGTTTGAGAGATCATGTATTGTGAGAAGAGATCCTTCGCTGAGTTATTTTATCGAAGACATGCAAATCCCGTTCCTGAGAAAGGTTTATTTGTAAAAGTAAGATGATCGTTTTTCGCTCAGGATGACACTCCACGCTCAGGATGACAGTTCAATCCGTTTCCTCACTTCGCTCCTTTGCTCCTCAAAAGCTCGGCGATTCTCTTTCTTCTTGTTTTCGTGGCGATTTCCAGCGGGGTTTCGCCCTTCTCATTCTTTAAATTAATATTTGCCCCTTTTTTCATAAGAAACCTTACCATCTCGAGGTGTCCCTTCTCCACCGCAAGATGGAGCGGGGTCTCTTTATTCCTGGATTTCTCGTTTATCTTTGCGCCTTTTGACATAAGAAGCTCAGCTATTTTCATCTGCCCCTCTTCAGCAGCAAGATGCAACGGTGTATCGCCATCCTCGTCCTTCTTATCAATCAATGAGGGATTCTTACTTATAAGCTTTTCCAAATTTTTCATATCTCCGGCGGTGACGTGTTTAAATACGGTGTCACTGTCCCCTTTCGACTCCGGTGTAGGAGGCTTACTGTCCGGTGGAACCTTTCCTTTGATACCGCCTTTCCTGTCGATACCCGCCTTCATTCCCACAGAGCCTTTCTGTGGCGATATATTAAATTCCCCGGGATTGTGATCCTGACTAATATTGTCGCTACAGGATGAAAACATCAGTAACAATGAGAGTAAAACAGCGATTAAAATTCCTTTCGGCATATTTAATGACCACCTTTTATCCTTTACGCATGCCCCGGCGAAGGCCGGGAAACTCTGCGTTATCTGTGATGAAAAAATCACTTTTTCAAAATCTTCAGAATGCTTTTTTTACCTCTTTTTTTCGCAGTGTCAATGGGAGTGTCGCCTTCCCGGTTCTTTATATCAACTTTTGCGCCGTTTGAAATGAGAATCTTCACAATATCTTCATGCCCTTCCTCAACAGCCCAGTGTAAAGGAGTGAAGCCCTCCACATCCTGAGTGTTCACATCCACGCCTTTTGAAATCAGTATCGAAATAATTTCTTTATGGCCATATTCCGCTGCCGCGTTCAGAGGAGTCTTTTTCTGAGCGTCCTTAATGTCAATTTTTGCATTGTTTTTCACAAGAAGCTTCACCACTTCTGTATGTCCCTGCACCGATGCACTATGAAGAGGCGTTTCTCCCCCTTTATCAGTTATATTGACATTTGCGTCGTTGGACACTAAAATTTCCGCCACTGCTGCATGCCCTTCCGCTCCCGCCCAGTGAAGAGGAGTCTTGCCCATGTGATCCTGCATATTGACCTTTGCCCCTTTTGAGATGAGCAATTTTGCAACGGATTTACTCCCCTTGAGAGCGGCGGAGTGAAGCGGTGTATCGCCATGCTTGTCCTTTACATTGACATCCGCCCCTTTGGATATGAGATACTCCGCCATTTCCTCGCTGTTAACAAGGGCGGCGTTGTGGAGAGGTACGCTGTCGTCTTCCAGCTCCATTGAATTTATAAGAGCAGGCTTCTTCTCGATAAATGCTTTAACCGCCTCGACATCCTTGTGGTTTATCGCTTCAAATATATTGTTATATTTTTCGTCCGCTCCCGGTTTTGCAGGCTGATTCCTTACGCAGGAGGCAGTAAAGATAGTGAGTATTATTATTGTTATTATTATTTCTTTGATTTTCATATTTGACCTTTTCAGAAATTGAGTCTAAAATTGGTAAGCCACTGAAGTGGCTTGATCTCGGGGGTGTAATATTCCAATCCCCCCGGTTGAAACCGGGGGTTAATCTAATGGGAGGTTTAAAAACCTCCACTACCGGGGGATTGACATTATGGGAGATTTAAACACCTCCGCCGGCAATGCATTATCTTGCCGCTCCGTGTTCTTTTAGATATTTTATAATCTTCACGTAATTCCTGTCCAAAGCGATTTTCAGGGGGCTGTTCCCGTTCCTGTCCCTGTTGTTTATCTGTGCTTTTTTTGATACGAGTAGTTTAACCACTTCAAGATGTCCGTCGTCTATAGCAAGATGAAGCGGTGTTTCATTGTTTTTGTTCCTTGCGTTAATATCGCTTCCTTTTTGCAGCAGCACCAACGCGGTCTCCACATTACCTTCTTCCGCCGCCCAGTGAAGGGGAGTGTTCCCGTCGTTGTTCCTTGAATCTATTACCGATCCTTTTGAAATAAGCAATATTTCAATTTCCCTGTCACCTTCCTCGGCGGACCAGTGAAGAGAAGTGTTCCCCAGCCTGTCTTTTACATTCACATTAGCCCCGTTTTTCAGAAGCAATTTTGTAACATCAAGGGCGCCGATTCTGACCCCTGCATGCAACGGTGTCTCCAGGTCGTTATCTTTTGCATTCACATTTGCTCCGCTCATGATAAGCAGTTCCGCGGTATCCTTTCTTCCCTCCGCCGCCGCTCTGTGAAGCGGTGTTTCTCCCCACTTGTCTTTTGCATTTACATCAGCGCCTTTTGAGATAAGGAATTTCGCCACTTTTGTTCTTCCACCGGTTGCCGCCCAGTGGAGCGCCGTTCTTCCGTCCTCGTCCTTTGTCATAACATCGGCCTTTTCCGCCTTTAAAGCATCTGTAACGTTTTTGTGTCCTTCCAACATATTCCATGAGAAAGTGGAGCGACCGTGTTTATCTTTTGTGTTGACTTTTGCGCCTTTTGATATTAATACCTCCGCCACATCCTTGTGTCCTCCAAGAGCCGCCCAGTAAAACGGCGTTCTTCCGTACTTGTCGTTCACATTCACCTGCGCTCCCCTGGCGATAAGTATCTTAACAACTCCTTTCCTACCCTCGCGGGCCGCTATATGAAGAGGAGTCCTGCCGTCTTCGTCCCTGGCGTTTACATCCGTACCTTTTACAATCAGCATCTCCACAATTTCGTCATGCCCCACTCTTGCCGCATAATGCAGGGGAGTCAATCCCTCCTCATCCCGGGCATTAATATCCGCGCCGTGAGCGACAAGGTGGTCGGCGATATCCTTGTGCCCGTTAAACGCCGCAACATGAAGGGGAGTTTCATGCTCGTGAGTATCAACAGCGTTAACATTTGCCCCTTTTGCCACAAGAAGTTTCGCCACATCGGTTCTGCCGTATTCGGACGATATATGAAGAGCGGTTTCCCCACCTTCTTCTATTATTTCAATATTGGCTCCCTTTGAAATAAGAAGCTCCGCAACTTCAGCTTGTCCGGTCCTGGCCGTCCAGTGAAGAGGCGTTTCGTTGTCGGCGGAATCAACGGCGTCTATATTCGCCCCGTTTTTAATTAAAATTTCGGCAATATGTTTATGTCCGTTCTCGGATGCGAAATGAAGAGGAGTTTCACCCTCCTTGTTTCTCACTTCAACTTTTGCCCCTTTTGAGATGAGATACTTCACGACATCAAGCCTGCCATTCGCAGAAGACTTGTGAAGAGGGGTTTCTCCTTCATCATCTGGCACATTGATATCCGCGCCTTCATTTACCAACAACTTTACAATTTCTATTTGCCCCTTTTCCGATGCAATATGAAGAGGTGTCTCACCATATTTATCCTCCGGGTCAATTTTTGCTTTTTTTAACAGGAGAAACTTTACGACTTCCAATCTATTATTTACTGACGCCGTATGAAGCGGGGTGAATCCGTCAATATCTCTTGCATTAATATCTATCCCACTGTCAAGTAGTATTTTTATTTTTTTTACATCACCGTCCAGGGCGGCTTTGTGAAGCGGTGACTCTCCTTTTTTTTCTTTTATCTTAAGAACCGCACCCCGTGATTTTAATATGTCGAAAACTTCATTATGCTTACGCTCTTTTGCATAAAACAGTGGAGTTTGCCCTGATTTGTCCGCGCTGTTTATATTTGCACCTTTGGATATTAAAAGCTCAACTAACTCCTTTTTCCCGGTTATTACCGCTCTATGGAGTAATGTAAGACCGTCCTTGTCTTTCGTATCCGGATCCCCACCAAGAGAAAGAAGGAACTCAAGCGCTCCCGGGTTCTTAAACTGCATTGCATAATGAAGCGGTGTCTCACTGTCCAGGTCTCTCGCCTTTATGTCGGCTCCCTTTAAGACCAGGATCTCCATGACATCTCTCCTGTCCTGCTGAGCGGCATAATGAAGCGCAGTGCATCGATGCTCGTCCCCGGCGTCAACTATCGCCCCGTTTTCAATAAGCAGCTCCGTGATATCCTCATGCCCCCTGGACGCCGCCTTGTGGAGAGGAGTATTTTTATTCTCATCTTTTGCGTTTACATCCGCGCCGTGTGATATAAGGAATTCAATGATTTTTTCATGCCCCCGATATACTGCATGGTGGAGGGGAGTACATTTGTCCTGATCCGGGGCGTTAACATTCACCCCTTTTGAAACAAGAAGGATGACCGTTTCAAGGTGTCCCTCATAAGCCGCCTTGTGAAGAGGGGTCTCATCATCTTTACCACGGGCGTTAATATCAGCACCCTTTAAAACAAGAAGTCGTGCGATATCAATCTTCCCCTGTTGAATTGCATAATGCAGAGCGGATTCGCCGTCACGGGTTTTTATATTAACAATCTTCGGCGACTTCTCAATAAGAGTTGTTACCTGTTTTATTTCTCCCTGGTTTATTGCTTTGAATAATGATTGTTGCACTTTATCTTTTTTACTACAGGAAGAAAGTAAAAACAGACCGGAGACAAATAAAAATAATAGGAAACATAATCCCGTTCTGTTGAAAGTCGGGAGTATATTTTTATTTCTTATTTTATTATTGCCTTCCATATATCTTGATTCAACCTTTCCAGTAGTGTCCAAAGAACTTATTTCTTAGATTTCGCACACCTGACATCTTTTAATTAAGTCACTCAATTTATCAAAAATACGATTGACTTTTTTCTTTTTTTGCCTTATAACCATATATCACAATATTTCTAAACTTTTCGATTTTTAAGACACCACCCGATTTTAATCGTGGATAGAAGCCTATAATACCAACCTCTCACCTCCAATTTAACCGTTTCAACGGTTTCTTGATGAGATAAACCACTGAAGTGGTTAG
>JAIORV010000080.1 GCA_021107945.1 Vulcanimicrobiota bacterium
AATTTGTTTGTAGTTAATTCCGTATTCCATTATTATTCACCTCTATGGAGTATTCAACATGTGTACGGTAGTAACCTCTATTTTGCGGAGTAAAAAGGATAGTCAGTTATTTTATTATCAATAGCACTATTGATCCTTTACAGGCGATTATCTTTGAAGTAAGTAAAAAAGGCAGATGTATATCGTTTAATACGCCATTTGCAAAAAACGCTAAGAACAAGCTTGATGAAGCGATGAGGGAATTTGCCCGGGGAAATGGGATCGATGTGAAATAAGAAGTGGTATGAGCAAGGTTTAAATATACCACGAAGTCACGGAGGACACGGAGTTTTTTTTGAATTCTTCGCAAACCTCGCGTTATCGTTGTGAATACATGCTTTTTCAAAAGTCTCACTTCGCGCTTCCCGTTGCGAATTCTGCGGTTAAAATGATCTTCCACAACCAAATTAGACATAATTTAACATTCTTTTAATATTTCATGGTATTAACATTGTTGTGGGTGAATTTGATATTATGGTATAATGTTATTCGTGGATTCAGTACAAATTTTAATTATGTGAGCGTGGGAATATGGATATTCGCGGCGTAAACAACCGGAGAATCGGTGAAAAACCGGGTATCAGGAGTGTAAGAGGGAAAAGTCAACATATAAAATTACCCTCGGATTCGGTTGAAATCAGCGGTAAAAAAGAATCGTCTTCGGATCCGGTAAGAATCAAGATACTCCACATGAATGACATGCACGGAGTTGTGGAGCCAAAACATGACCCGGAAGTATCAAAAGATATTGAAACGGGTGGATTCGCCAGCGCAAAGACCGCAATCGACAGGGAAAAGAGCAAGGATCCCGAAGGGACCATCACATTGAATGCCGGTGATTTCGCCGAGGGAACCATGGTTTCATACCTCTCGAGAGGCAAGGTTGCAACCGAGGCAATGGGCAAGATGGGGTTTGATGCATGCACCCTGGGAAACCACGATTTTAACTGGGGACAGGATGCGCTCCGGGAGATGATGAATGACCTGAACGCTCCCGTTGTGCTTGCGAATATCACAAATGAGGACGGCAGTTCCATGGAGGGAACCTGCAGTCATATCATGAAAAATGTCAAGGGAATTAATGTGGCGGTAATTGGCGTGGATACTCCCGATGTTCCCGACTATGTTGATGAGAAAAAGGTGGAGGGATTGAAATTCGAAAGCGCGGCGGAAGCTTTAAATAAACATATGCCGCAAGTCAGGAAGGAAGGCGCCGACCTGATTGTAGTGTTATCACACCTGGGGTTTGACAGGGACGTTGAGCTTGCACAGGAAGTAAAAGGAATCGATGTGATTGTGGGAGGACACAGCCATACGAAAACCGAAAAGCCCCATAAGGAAGGGGATACTATAATAGTCCAGGCCGGTGCGATGGGTGAGCAGTTGGGAAGCCTGGAGATAGATGTGGATCCATCCTCCAAAAGGATTGTTGGCGCAGAATCAAAACTTATCCAGATAACATCCAGAGATTACGCGCCTGATCCTGAAATACAAAAAATTCTTGAGCCATATATTGCAGGGGCGAAACAGACCGGTTCCCGGGTTATCGGGAAGACCGAAGAAGAGATTCCGTTTTCTCATACAAGGGCGGAGAAGCTTGATCAGATGTTGGGTGACTCTATCCTGAAAGCTTCCGGGGCGGATGTTTGCATTTACCATGCCCGTTGCCTGCGTGCGCCGTTGAAAAAGGGCGATGTTACTTATGAGAACCTATTCTCGGCAATGCCATTTACCGAGGAGACATTTGTCACATGCAAAACCACGGGAAAGATGATACTGGCGGAGATGGAGGATGATCTGAAGGACGGCGCAAACCAGCTTGCCGTGCCTTCGGGCTTCAAATACGAAGTTGATCAATCAAGGCCTTTTGGCGACAGGGTTGTATCTGCCACAATGCCAGACGGCACTTCCCTGGATCCCGAAAAAGAATATACGGTTGCCATGAATGTGACCATATCAAGAAAGAAATTCTTCAGGAACTCAAAAGATAAAAAAGTTATGGGAAATATGCAGGAGACATTCCTGGATTATATCGAGAACGGAAGCCCCTGGAAGAATGATCCCGATGACAGGGTGAAGTTCAGGGAATAGAGCTCCTCAGCTTTGTTGTAGTTGCTGAAAATCAATAACCTCAGATCCTTACAATCCTGGTTTTGAAGTTCCCATCCTCCTCAATTTCGAGAAATCCCGCCGTCTTTCTGCCGTCGCCGGGGTTGAAAAAGAATATATCTCCCACTTGTTCCTCCAAGGGTGAATGAGTATGTCCGAATACTATGATGTCAACATTATCGTTCCTGAACATATTTTCAAGTCGGGCAATTATTGTATATGGAGACCCACCACCGTGAGCCAGCCCAATTCTACACCCGTTTTTATCGAGGACAATCTTCTCTCCTGTCTTTGCCCTGACCATACTATTATCCATATTGCCAAACACAGCTTCTATCCCGGCTATCTCTTCCAGCTCGGAGATAATGCCTGTATCACCTATATCCCCCGCATGCAAAATAAGATCCACACCCCCAAAAAGTGTTTTCATCCGGGGAAGCAAACATCCATGCGTGTCTGATATTACGCCTATTTTCAACATATACCTCCGATGTTGGGAAATGGGAGACGAGAGACGGGAGGTGAGAGGTGAGAAACGGGAACGGGCCTCCGGGATCTGGCGTCCGTCATCCGCTCTGCACATTTCCTTCGCGAAACCTCTGCGTCCTTTATTCTCCGTTTCCTTATTTCCTCATTTCCCTGGCGGTAGAATTCCTGATATTCCTGGTTTTCTTTAATTCCGCTTTCAACTCCTCTTTCTCCCGCTTGTCCTTTATTGAAATTATCCCTGGGGGACTGAATAATAGCTATGGGAAGGGTGATGGAAAATTGACACGAATAATAAGAAACATCCTGAATTATAAAAAAACACGGAGGGATATTATGAAAAAATGCACAATAATTGTAACGGTAATTCTTATATCCATCGCTCTTCTTGTGGGAATCGCTCATTCCTGGCCTTCCGCCGTTAAAGGAAGACCGCCTTTTAAGATCGGGAAAAGCAGGGGGTATTTTGTTTGGAATGACAGAGCTTCCTGGAATGTCTATGTCACCACAAAAGAAAAATTGCATGTCTTCACCGGGACAATAGCAACCGACGGCAAGATAAGCGTTATCAGACAGATTGAGATGGAGACCGGCGATTATATCAGCAAGATTGGGGACAATAAGATTCAATTTCGACTCAGAACCCAGGGAGGGATAGACGGTTTTTCATTCAGAACAACCGGGAGCTATTTGAAATTCGAATTTGAAATCGACGGAAAGCACGCCCCTCCATCCCTTATTCATGTAGGATCCGGCAACAAGCGCGCCCCTGCGAACCCTTATACCGTGAAGAGAAAATGACGGTTATACAAAGCTGACAATAACAAGCCTGGGCATTTTCAACTCAAGCGTGTATTTGAGCCTGGATATGACATCGGGTTTTTCTATCTCCGACGAGAGGAAAATATAATCCGCCAGTTTTGCCGCGTCCTCGCTATTATACGCCAGTTCTTCGAATTCACAAAATTCCGAATCCTCGAAAACCGGTTGATTTATTGTGAATCGGCGTCCCAGGGATGCGATCTTATCAGGCGGCGATTGATGTGCCGGGACATAGAACATCAATTCGCTCTTGCTTCTCATGCCGGGTATCTTGCCGCTAAGAAGCTTTCCCAATTCTGAAAACAGGGATGTGGTGGTGTGAGAAGCTTCCCTAAGATGAATTGTGAGCTTCGCCCTGAAAGCCCAGAAGGGTATATTCCTGGCTTCCCCCTTCAATTTCCCCCTATATCTTTTGAATTCCAATACAACGGGGCGGAGTTTATTCCCGGACAGCTCATATCCGGTATCGCAGTAATCACAGTAAAAGAAAATGTCCTGCCCCCCGGAGCGGATTGATTTTTTACATCCGGGGCATTTTACGGGGATAAGCTCAACCGGGGTTGGTTGTATCTCTTTCTTTTTCATCATTTCACTTTCCGCGCCATCTCGATAAGCCCGTCAATCGTCAACTTTTTCTTAATTTTTGCCATAGTATTGATCTCGGGACCTTTTGGCGTCATTTTATAGATAACTTCGCAGCCATACCTGAATTTCATGTAACCGAAAAACATTAACGCCGAGGCCATGAGGAATCCAAGAAATGCAACTCCCATATCCCCGCTTCTAAGAGCGCTTGTGAGGAAAAGCATTCCCAGGAACATTGTGCCGACAAGCATCAGAACCCGGAGGAAATTATTACCCGGGGCGGTTCCATGAACCATCGATCCGTCCTCGCCGTCATAGACAACCTGATATGTTCTGTTCCTGTAACGGTACCTGAAAATCCACAGGGGATAATAGACAAGGGAAACCTTTTTCTGCAGGAAATGAATTTTATCGAATGTAACCAGGTCAACCGCCGCCTCATCCATCGACCAGTCCTGGAATTTATAAAACGCTTTTTTCACCGGTTCCGACGGTGGAATTGTTGGATCAAATATCATTCCCCTGGGTTGAACCTGCTCGACGGAGAAAGGCTCAAGGACGTCCCCTTCCAGGTTCACCCATTCCACGCCAAGCTCGCGCAGGTCACAGGAGGGCGTGTTCCAGTCATATATTTTATCAATCTTTTTTTCAACAAGATCATAATCTGTCCGGTCTTGAGATTTCCTTTCATTTTTCCCCAATATCCACCCCAGGGCATGCGCGCGGATCCTGTACAACGGCACAAAGACCAGGAATATCTCCTGTATCTTGTAGCTTCTCTGTAAATCCGGCGACTTGTCAACTGTTCCCATCCATTTGAAAGTTGCCTGTTTTACCTGCTCCCTTGTTATTTTGTCCCTAACAAAATAACAAGGGAGTCCGGACTCACCGCTGATTATCAGGGTACTTCCACAGAAACCACATTCAACCGTATTTCTGCCCTCCCTTATATCCAGGGTTCCACCGCAGGAGGGACAGTTTAGTCCTCTTATGGCCTTATCGCCCATTCCAACTCCTCTTCAGTCTTCTAATATTTCTTAACAACATAATTTGCAAGGAATCCCAATGGAACAGTCAATGCTGTCATTGCAATCAATCTTATCATGATATTCGGAGATAATATTCCCGCAACAAATAAAAGCAAGCCTGTGCCGGCAGTAACCAGTAGAAACGGAGCTTCCTTTTTTCCAGGATATACATTTGCAAGCACTTTTCCCGTTGCCGCTTCCACAACTGCGCTATAGAGGTATTCATCGTATTCATATGTAAAACGGTACAAGGGAATATGCACGATGGACGCCTGTGTGACGAGACGGGTATCAATTTCCCTTTCTTCCAGCCATTTCATCGCGCTTTCATACGATACTTCCAGTGGGAGGAACGCCTCCGGGTTTTCCACTCTTGAAGGCTTGTAAAAGTTAAGCATTCCCGCAGGAATTTCAAGATGGCGAATTTCAGTTATCGGTGTAGAAACCGCCGGCTCGATAAGCGTCTCATCTTCTCCCATTCTCCTTATTACAAATCTCCAGAGCGGGAAGAAGAAAAACGACTCTTCCACAGTTTTGGCTTTAACGTCAAGTCCCCCCATGGTTTCATTCCCGGCCATCCATCGACGAAGATTCAGATGCGCACCGGGCATATCCAGCGTGGGCTTTATCCAGTAATGGAAGAGGAGGCGGGATCTGTCAATGTAAAGGGACGCCTCGCAAAAATTGCATTGTACAAATTTGTCTCCTTCTTTATATGTAATTCCGGCACTACATTGTGTGCATTTTATCTCCACAATATTCCTCCAAGAATATTAGCTGTTTCTCGAAAATAATGTCTTGTTATTTGACCGGTGGAACGCTGCCCCCACCAATATAACAATGTCGGTGGCTGCGGCGTCTCGCCGCAGAAAAAATGAACTTCATTAATTATAAGCAGCTTAAAGAATCACAGGTACGGGATCGGTTACATAAATCTCTTCCCTGTTAACACTGCATTTATATGCAATGATTTTGACTCCCGCGTTGAAAGCTTCTTTTAGTATCTCCTTATATCCCGGATCTTCCTGGCCATTGGGAGAAAAAGACTTCACGTCAGATCTCTGGATGATAAATGCCGTGGCGGCGTTCACACCTTTCTCCCTGAGTCCGATTAGCTCTTTTAAATGTTTTCTTCCGCGCTTTGTAGGAGCATCGGGAAACATTGCGGTTTCATTTACAACCAGTGTAACGGATTTTACTTCGAGATATGTTTTTGCTCCTGATGTATCTTCGAGAAAAAAATCAACCCTGCTCAAACCAATGCGCTTCTCCCTCTGAACAACCCTGTGAGATGCAAATTCCGAGATAACTCCTGAATTCAGCGCTTCCTCGAAAAAATCGTTTGCCTTCGCCGCTTCGATGGAGACATAACCCGCCCCGTAGCGTGACATTACCAGTGTGTATTCCGTCTTCCTTTTTGCATCACACTTTACCGCAGGAAACAGGAAAACCTCCCGCCTTGGCGTCAGTATTTCCTGAAGGCGGCCGGAGTTAGGGACATGCACCTGATGCTTTTTTCCTTCAATAAGCACAGTAGCTAAAAAACGGTTATCCCTTTTTAAAAATTTGCAGGGTATGAGCCTTTGACGGAATTTCAGGACGTTTCCTCCTCTAACAGGGTTGGTTACTATTCACCGCAGAAGCCTGACCAAAAAGCCACGTAGCGCGGGTTTTTAAACCCGCCAATATATCACATTTCAATACGTAGCGCGAGTTTTTAAACCCGATAATATCGCATTTCAATACGTAGCGCGGGTTTTTAAACCCGCAAAAACATGGGGAGATCTGAAGACCTCATCTACGTATTATCCTTTTTGATCTGCGGCGAGACGCCGCAGCCACCGATTTTTTGAGAAATAGCCTATTTAAGGATCAGGCAATGACGGATAATTCTTCCAACACTTTTTTATTCTATAACAATACTTCTGAAACCTTTAACGTTTGGGAAATGGGAAATGGAAGGCGGGAACCGGGAAAAGAAGTGAGAAACGGGAGGCGGGAAATGAGGGTATCGAAAAACCGCAAAATCCCGGTCATTGAAAGTAATTATTTCACCACAGAGGACACAGAGAACACAGAGGTATCAATGGTTTTTCTCCGGTTTTTCTCCGGTTTTTCTCCGGTTTTTCTCCGGTTATCCTCAGCGAACTCTACGGTGAAAAAACACTTGTTCGATATAGGAAGCTATACCGGGGGACAAGGTAGGAATTGCGAAAGCCACCGGAAGAAGATATTGGGAAAGCTGAATTCGGGAAAACCGAACGTACGGTTTGATGAGGGGGAGCTGGAGATAGAGGACTGCCACTATACTAGCTCTCAACTCTACCCATTTTCGATAGCGTCTATTTTTTACAGGTAACGAAATTTCGTTAAAAAATGAGAGGAGAAATTCTATGCAAGCAGAATAACTCGATTAAGTGCTGAGTCCTTTATAGAACCTTGATTCTGAGAGTTTAGAATTATTTCTTCAATATTCTCGCCAAACCCTCTCAATTACAGGAAAGAAAGCCACATGTAATCATAGAAAACTATCCCCATTTTTCCATATTCGACAAATAATAGGTGGTTAAATATGAAAAAGCAAATA
Source organism: Vulcanimicrobiota bacterium (assembly GCA_021107945.1). Lineage (GTDB taxonomy): Bacteria > Vulcanimicrobiota > JAJTBE01 > JAJTBE01 > JAJTBE01 > JAIORV01. The sequence continues at coordinate 7,657 of JAIORV010000080.1, forward strand.
AAGATCATACTTGATCCCGAAGTACCAGATCCTCAAAAGGGAGATTTTTTTGAAGATTTGCTTCGCCGTATTTTTGAGACCCAAAGGTATGATATTACACAACGGGTTAATTTTGCTGGAATGGAAATTGATTTAATCGCCAAACATAAGGATAGAGCAGAAACCGCTTATATAGAGTGTAAGGCAAGCGAGAGCCTTAGGGCTGTCGATATAAAGAAATTTTATTTTAATGTAGGACATCAGGAAGCAGATTATGGATACTTCATATCAACCACAGAATTTAAACATCAGGTAGCTGGTTTAATTGAAGAAATGAAAGGGAAAGATAAATATTCAAATCTATCTTTCTGGAAGCCTGATAAAATATTTGAGCTTCTTGAAAGTGCAAAAATGATAACTCCATTAGATACCAGCAACATAGAACATACCATCACTAAAATCATTCTCTCGTACACATATTTTGGAACTTTTTATATATTGATTTTAATGAAAAATACAATCCCCACTCAATTTTGTGTCTATCATGCTAATAAAGCCTCTCTAATGCAAGATAATGATAAAATCGAAAAACTAAAGAGTGCTATACCGGAAATTAAAGATCTGAATTTTCTCCCCATCCCGTCAGCGGTTAAAGAAACAACAGAGGAGAAATTTCGTGAGACAGTTGCTGAAGTTCAAGAGAGTGAACATTGGTATGATTATCTTCCCGCTTCAATGGAACATTTCATTGGTCGGAAGGATTTAAAAACAAATTTACTTGATTTCATTGATCTAGTAAGCTCAAAGAAAACGTCTCGCAGGGTATTTTATATTCATGGAAAGTCTGGATGGGGCAAGAGTTCTTTAATAACTGATTTGAGAGGACTTAGTAAAAACAAGCATTATCGTAAGCGCTATTTTGTCCTCGCGGTAGATGCCCGGAGTGCCTCGTCTAGTAACTTTGTGGCATTGGCATTTAAAAAACTTGTTGAAAAGGCAAAAACGGCCAATTTTGTTGGCATGCCTCTTTTTGATCCCAAATTTGATATCACCTCAAGCTTTGACATATTGGGTTCCGAATCGGTGCATCGATTGCTTAAGGACTTAGAAGGTCGAAATAGAACTTTAATCTTAATATTTGACCAATTTGAAGATGTTTTTAGAAAAAAGGGTCTCTTCGAAGCATTTTATCGGTTTTTACATGATGTCGATGAGGTTAAATCTAATCTCATCCTAGGGTTTTCATGGAAATCTGAAATAAATATTCCAATCGACCATGAAGCCTATCATCTATGGCAACAAGCAAAGAATTTCGTTCTTGATATTTCAGTGCGAGAATTTGATTCATCTGAAATAAACGGAGTTATCAAACAATTAGAAAAATCTATTGCTAAACCAATAGGTTTGGATCTTAAAAGACGTTTGGTTGAAAGTTCTCAAGGATTCCCTTGGTTAATCAAAAAATTGTGTATTCATACTTTTAAACAAATAAAAGCCGGAAAAACAATTGAAAACTTGGTTGAACAAGATTTAAACTGTGAATCTTTGTTTAAAGATGACTTGGAAGGATTGTCTCCTGAAGAGGTTACAGCACTAAACTATATTGCAAAATGTTCTTTCGAAGGTAATTTCTTTGACGCAACCGAAGTGGATGAAATAATTGATGAGCCTGTCATAACTGAACTAATTAATAAACGTCTCGTTGTAAAATCAGGTACAAAGTATAACGTATATTGGGATATTTTTAGAGACTATTTAGTAACTAAAGAAGTTCCTCCAATCGGTGAGAGTTATATCCTTCGGCAGCATGTAAATGCTTGCTTTAATGTATATAAGTTATTTAAGGATCAAGAGAAATTTAGTTTGAACAAACTTAAGAAATTACACCCAAGGCACCCTGGAATAAGGACACTTGATAATAACCTGCGTGAACTGAGAAGCGTGGGATTAATACGGAAAGTAGGCGACTGCTTCCAGATCAGTCAGTCGGGGATATCCGCAACTGAAGATGGTTTTAGAAAGTATATGTCTAAAAAATTTGAGAGGTATACTCCTTATTTAAAATTAAGTAGTTTAGAAAAGAAAGAAATCGGTATTCCTGAAGTAGTAGATACTTTAAAGGACATTTTTAGGGGGACTTCACCCAGAAAAAAAACATGGAATACTTATGCGAAAAACCTTATCAGTTGGTTTCAATTTACAAACTTAGATTTTCAAGATAGATTAATAGGATTTGAAGGAGGAAGGTATGTCGGAACTGGCAGAATAATTGATAATCGAGAGACCTTTACTCCTCAAAAACGTCCCTATAATGATATTGATGTTTTTCGCAACCTCTTAGATCAGCCAAAAATTGATAACTTTAATAAGTTACACTCCTCCTTCTATGACTTAAAGTCGATTGGCTTAATTACATATTCTGATAATAAAGTAAACCTGACAGAAAAGGGTAAACTTATTTTAAAAAAAGTTGGCAAAAAGGAATTTGAAAAATCAATTGCAATTGAAGCCCTAAAAACCAAAAAAATAAAACAAGCCGCAAAGTATTTCTTTGAACATCCAAAATGCTCGAGAAAAAAACTTGGAGAGGCATTATCAGATTTAACTTCTAATATAAAATCGGAAACATATAAAAAAAGAGTAAATAATATACTTTACGCTTGGGCGAAGTTTATTTACGAACATTCAGATAATACAAATTGGATTCATTAAGAATAGTATGCCGGGGTCAGGTCTTGGGAAAACAGGGGAATGCACCCTTTTTTTATATTTTAAAATCTCCGTGTTCTCCGTGGCTTCGTGGTGAAAGGGAAAAGGGAAAAAGGACGTGGGAAAGGGGATCCATTCTCCATCACCCATTATCCGTTTATCGGGACGGGGACGTCCCTCCTACAGTTCTGACCTCCGTTATCTATTCAGGTTATAAGCATCTCCGCCATTTTATCCGCCGCTCCTCGATAGGGTGAATATAGGGAAAGAAGATCGTTTCGTATTTCATTTAACTTTGCAGGGTCTTCGAGATATGGTTTTATTCGTTCGAATATATTCTCCGGGTTCACTACTTCCATCATCTCCGGGATGACTTCCCTTTTTGCCCTTAGATTCGGCTGCGACAGGAGGGGCTTTTTTTTGGAGAGAGCTTTCATTATCTTTGCTTTTATAGGCTTTCCCACAATCGGTACATACTCAAGTAGTCCTATGATTCCCACGTATGGTATCAGCTCGGGGCGGTTCAGCGGCAGGATCGAGATGTGAGGAATCCCCAGCGCTCCCGCTTCTGCCGTGGTCGTGCCGGGAATTGTTATTATGAAATCGCTGTGCTTTATTACTTTCATGCTGTTATCGGTGATGTTGACTACCACACCGTTTTCAGTTATAAGCTTATCTCCCTCTTTTCGCACTTTCGCCCCGGGAAAATCTTTTTCAGGTGACAGGGGAAAGCTCGAGTCGAGTTTATTCCTGTCTATAAATGGCGATATTGGGAGATAAAACAAAGTGCCGGGAAATTTCTCCCCGATTATCTCCGCCACGCCGCAGAACAGGGGAATGAGAGCAAGAGCTTCTCTTATCCTTGAGCCTGGCATGAGCCCTATCAACATCTTTCCGTTTTTCTCAATCTCGCCTGCCTCATCGGAGCGAAAATAAACCGAATCGACAATGGGATCTCCCACCACATGCACCTTCTCCGACGGGATCCCTCTTTTTACAAGAGTTTTCTTATTCTCCTCGTCCCGGGCGAAATATCCTCTGAACGTACGGTCCCATTTCTTCTGACCCCATTCATAAGCCCAAACCGGGACTTTCAATCGCCGGGACAGGATGGCGGCAAAAAAAAGATCACCACCGAGATGCAGAAGAACGGAGTCTTTCTCGAAAATGTCCCTGTTTGTCTTGAATATTAAAGACAGAGTTTTTTTCACTGAAAAAACCCTGTCTATTCCCTGAAGGCTCTGTGCAACTTCCATTTCGCGGCCTGACGAGAATGAGCAGGGAAGGAGAAGAATTGTGATTTTTGTTTCCGGCGATCTGCTTTTAATGCATTTGACCACGGGTCTCGTCCATCCTGCAATCTCACCGGGACTGTTGGCCGTAATTAAAATTTCCATTAAAGATTTGTGTCCTCTGCCTGTCCTGAACCCTGACCTTCGTCAGAGCAGGCTTGTTTCAGGGTGGTCTGTGTGGTAAGAAATAATATATGTCATCTTAACCAGCGGGTTTAAAAACCCGCGCTACGTGATTTTTAAGAAATTATAAATGTCATCTTAATTGGCGGGTTTAAAAACCCGCGCTACGTGGCTTTTTTATTTATTAATCACAGTATCTTCAGTGAAATCCGTCTTCTCTGGCAATCCACATTTAACACTTCCACTGTGACAATATCCCCCACAGCTACCACATCATTGGGATCTTTCACAAAATAATCCGCCATCTGTGAGACATGACAGAGGCCGTCCTGGTGAACGCCGATATCTATGAACGCACCGAAATTTGTTACATTGGTAACCCGCCCCTCCAGGACCATTTCCTTCTTCACGTCCTGAATCGTCTCAACACCTTCCTTGTAACTGATGTTTACAAATGTCTTGCGGGGATCCTGCCCCGGATGTTTCAGGTCATCCACAAGAGATCTGAAATTGTGGATTTGATAAGTATCAGTCAGGTAATCTGAAGGATCGATCGTCTTGAAAAGGAGCTTGTTGCCGATAACCTGATCAGTGGTCATCTTATGATCTTTTGCAATCGCCTTTACGATCGGATAAGATTCCGGGTGAACCCGTGTATTGTCCAGAGGGTTGTTACCGTCTCTAAGCATGAGGAACCCGGCGCATTGCTCGAATGATTTTGGGCCTATACCTTTTGCCTTTTTTATCTGTGCCCTGGATTTAAAAAGACCGTTTTCACGTCGATATTCAATGATATTCTTTGCCGTTTTAGCAGTCAATCCCGATATGTATGTAAGTATTGAATATGAAGCGGTGTTTATATCAACTCCGACTTTGTTCACACAGAACTCGATCACTCTTTCAAGGGCTTCCTTGAGCTTCTTCTGGTTCACATCATGCTGATATTGTCCAACACCTATGGAACGGGGATCAATTTTGACAAGCTCGGCAAGGGGATTTTGCAATCTCCTGCCTATACTTATCGCCCCGCGGACTGTTATGTCCAGGTCGGGGAATTCCTCCCGCGCCAATTTTGAAGCGGAATAGACGGATGCGCCCGATTCATTTACAACCGCAATTATAGGCTTTAATCCTGCCTTTTTCGTGAATCCCTTTACAAGAGCAAGCGTCTCTCTCGATCCTGTGCCGTTCCCTATGCTTATTGCGCCGATATCATATTTTTTCATGAGCTTTTCGAGAACATCCATGCTTTTCTTAAGCTGTGACTCAGTATTAATATGCAGAACCAGGTTTCCCCTGAAAGTGCCGTCTTTATCAAGAATCGCCGTTTTCACTCCCGTTCTCAATCCCGGGTCGAGTCCCAGCACGTTTTTATACGGCAGGGGCGGAGCGAGCAGGGCGGACTCCAGATTCCTCTTGAACACATTGATAGCTTCTGTCTCGGCGATCTCTGTCAGCTCCGACATAATCCTGTTGTCAAGAGCGGAGCGAAGGTATTTTTTATAAGCAATATCAACGGCTTCTTCAATATAGTCAACATAGAAAAAATCCCGTGTCATATACCTTTTCTTCAAAAGCATTATATTAAATTCATCTTTTAAATCAAGTTTTATACTCAGAACCTTGAGGTTGTTACCTCTTTGTATTGCAAGAAAACGATGCGTGCTCTTGGGCAGCTTCAGACGGGATAATTCTTCTTCGTATTCATAATAATCCTCGAACCTTTTCTCTTCACCCTCGTAACCCTTTTTCTTTTTCGAAACGAGCTTTCCGTCTTTAAATGCGTTTTTCAGGAAAATCTCCATGAGATCCGTTGACTCTATGACATCCTGAGCTATGATGTAAAGCGCGCCCTCTATTACTTTCTGAGCGGTATCATATCCCTTCTCCTCATTGATAAACTCGATTGCTTTTTCAAGGGGATCTCCCAGGTCTTCCAGCGACATGAGCATTTTCGCCAGCGGCTCTATCCCGGCTTCCCGTGCTTTTTCCGCCTTTGTTTTCTTTTTCTCCTTATATGGAAGGTATAGATCCTCCAGCTTCTTGGCATCAAAGCACTTCTCGATCTTTTCCCTCAATTGAGGAGTAAGCTTTCCTTTTTTCTCGATCTCCTCGAGGATAAACGCCTTTCTGTCGAAAAGTTCATTGTAATATTTTATGGCGTCGTATGTTTCCGATAATTTTACCTCGTCAAGGTTACCGGTTTGATCCTTGCGGTACCTTGCAACAAATGGGATGGTCGCCTTTTCGTTATAAAAAGAAATGACTGTTTCTACATTCTTCTTGTCGAGATTCAACTTCTTTGAGATAATTCCCGACAAATCATGAGTTTTTACCTTTGTCTCCATTTTACTCCCCTATCTGCTTATTCCGATTCTTCTCCAAGAACAAATGCATAGTCTGATTTATAAAATCCTGTTTTACCCAGGATAGATGCGCCGTTTTCATAAAGTGTTATCCTGTAATCGGCTTCGAGAATACCAGGCTTTCCCACAACATGAATCTCTGTATCGCTTTCCATTATAAGGCTATAGTTAACAAAACCGTCCTTCGTGATTCCTTTGACCGTGATCCTGTCTTCGCCGGTAAATATTCCATAATCAAGGAAGACGTCTCCCTGGTGTCCCTTGACTTTAATTCCCTCGTCACCGTAGATTATATTGACTTCGATTTTCTCTTCCCCCACTTCTCCACGAACCGAAACCACATCATCCCCCAGCATCGTAATGGTTACCTCACATTTTTTGCCTGCAACATTCCCGGCTATTTTTGTGAATGTTCCCATGGATGTGAGTCTCATATCCATCTGATCTTTTCCGTTGGTGCCCTTGATCCAGTATCCCCCCTCTATGGGATATATGTAATAGGATCCGTATAAACCGGCATAAGAGCCCCGGACATGTACCTGTGCTTCCTTCAGCGATGAAATTACTTCCGCCTCGTTCGATCCTGTCTTTCCCTTGAGGGTAAATGTTTTACAATAATCGACCGACAGGGCGACCGCGCGATCCTCCCCAAAGAGCATTACGATATCCCTTGATCCTGCCATAACCGCCGGTATCGGGAGACCCAAAAAATCAACCAGGTTAATTATTATATCAGGATTTATCGTCAGATTGGGACCCACAATTGAAGGTTTTATTTCCATATTACCGCCCCTTTGTTAATCCGGTTATTTGAAGTCTTTAATTAACCACAGAGGACACAGAGTTTTTGATTTTAAATTCTTCGTGAACTTCGTGTCTTCCCTGAAACAAGTTCAGGGCAGGCTGTGGCGAGCACATGTTTTTTAGATGGTCTCACCTCTCACCTCTCGTACCCCGTCTCTACTTTAGACAGGCTGATATTAAATCCCTCCCCTCATTCTCCATGTGTGCTATCAGCCCTGTTAACACGCTTTTACGGGAGGGAGTGAATAATATTCGTCTTTCAAGGTTGTGAATAATAAGGTTCTTTAATTCGCCGGGATCCAGGCTTATGGGGTTTTTGCTCCTGTAATTTCGTATGAAGTCACAGGCAATTTCCGGACTTCTGCCGGGGAGTTTCTTCCTGAGAAGCATCAGTGACGTAAGTATATCAGAAATATCAATTATCTCATTTCCCCGAATCGCCTCTTCAAAATCTATGCCGAAGACTTCACCTGTCTCACCATGTAAGAGAAAATTCGGCATCATAACATCCCCCTTGAGCATGGTTCCCTGTTTTCCAGGGATTTTAAACAGATTATGGAAGTCGGCCATCCACAATGCCAGCTTATCAACAGGGAGATTCACTGTTTCACCCTTTAAATCCCGGAATGATATCCCCGGAATGTATTCTGTGAAAAGAATATATCCAGGGCAGCTCTCAATCTCATCCAAATTTTCGTCGTCAAGATCAGCATCTGTCAGTCTGGAGAATACAACCCCGGGCTTGTCGGCTTCATTCCTTACCCGTATTAACTCCATGGGAGCCGGCACATTCAATCCCGCCTTGTATGCTTTTTGCAGGATTCGCCATTCTCTCATTCCGTTTCCCCAGACGTAAAACTTTGCAATCACGCTGAAGTCCCTGTCCTGCCGCCTCAAATGAAACAAAGTAACCTGGTTCTTTTTACTGATAAAAAAGCGTGGGAAAACAATTTCGGTTCCTTCACCAAAAACAAATTCAATTATTTTTTTCCAGAACTTTTCCATTTTTATGGTTCTCCATAAATATTTCTACAAATTTAATAAGTTTCCACGCTAACATCCCAAAAATGACAGCTACTAGTATATGATATACAATAAGCATCAAAAATATTGTAATTATCGAAAATTCTGCCCAGGGGAACAAACTTGTAAATCTTGCAAATGCCCTATGTATTGCATTGATCAACCCAATTCCTATGAAAAATGCATAAATTACAAGTGTGAGAACATACCCAAAGAGGTTTGTAATCACCGATGCAGTCATAATCGACCAGAAGTGAAATTTCATTGTATTAAATATAATCTCAACAAGAGCTGCCTCAAGGAATATTGCAATAATTGCCAATATCTTGAAAGATCCTCCGAAGAACAGATTGATAATGACAGTCAGAAAACCCATTGAAATAACTGTTCCTCTTTTTGGGACAAACGCGTACCCCAGGGAATAGATAATAATATTAAACCCCACCAAAATCGATCCGGAAAGCGGGAATTTAATAATATGAAGATAATTGCCGAGGGTAAGCTCGATGGTAGCGTTGCAGGCTGCGAGAATTGCAATCACCGCAATTTCATAACTCCTGCCGCGTTTTCTCATTTTACTCCTCCACTACATGTTTTCCTATTTATAAATCTTATTTTGATTTCATACAGGGAAATTCCGGTCAACCAAAAAATTATAATTTATAATTATCAATTTGGCAAGAATGAAAAGTAAATAAATTTTGTTTCAATATCTTATTTTGTTCTTTAATGCTCACATGAAAATAAAACGTCATCGTCCGGTCAGCCTGGAGGCAATTTTTTCCGGTGGTTTTGGGTAATACAGATGATGTCAAAATAAATTCATGGGAGTATAAAAATTAAGGAGGGAATACCATGGGCACATCCGACAAGGAGATGTCTCCCTTTCCGATCATAAGAAAGCGGGACGGCCGACTGACGCGCTTTGATATAAATAAAATTTCGGATGCTATCCATCAAGCATTCTACGCAATAGGAAATGAAAATCGAAGTCGATGTGACGAGCTTGCGACAATAGTAGTCAGAGAGCTTATCAACGCCGTCGAGGGTGGAGTGCCACATGTAGAGGAAATTCAGGACGCAGTGGAGCGTGTATTGATAAAAGAAAGTCACGAGAGAGCTGCCAAGGGATTCATTCTCTACCGCGCAAAAAGAAACAGCATAAGAGAAGGTAAATCTGAGTTAATGGACAGCGTTGAATCAATCCTGAGCGAAACGGGAAAGGAGACCAGATTCGGCTTCAACTCCACGAGTGCGAAAATGATAAAAATAGCGGAAGCGGCAAGCAGAGCATTTTACCTTACAAGGGTGATCCCCAGCACTTATGCGGAAGCTCACAACAGGGGAGATATTCATATCCACGATCTTGACTACTACAGCAAGACAATTCAATCACTCCAGATTCCGGTGGGGAGATTGTTTGAATCAGGATTTTCCTCGGGGTACGGTTATACAAGACCTCCCAGGCATATTTCCACAATAGGCTCATTACTGGCGATTATCATTCAGAGTTGTCAGAATGATATGCAGGGAGGGCAATCGATCCCCGAATTTGACAGACAGGTCGCCGGATATATTTCCCATCACGATAATATTAAGTATAGCAGGGAAGAATTATTGCAGACAATGCAGGGATTGGTATATAATCTTAATATGATCTATTCCCGTATCGGGGAGCAAGTTCCCCAGAGCACCATAAACCTGGGACTTGACACAAGCGCGGCGGGAAGAATGGTCACCGAAACTCTCCTGACCAATCTCGGACAGGGACTCGGCAGAGGCGAAACTCCTCTGTTCCCCTGGGTGGTTTTCCATATCAAAGATGGGGTCAACCTCAACGAGGGAGATCCCAACAATGATTTACTCAAACTGGCCGTAAAAGTTGCCTGCAGAAGGATGAATCCCACTTTTGCCTTTGATGATGCTCCCATAAACCAGGGTGTTTCTATGGCATACTGGGGAGACGCTTCCAGGACGGCGACAGACATGCCATTTAGTTGGGACGACGATGGCAATAAGCCTGAATCGATTTCAGGCTGGGGTAATATCGCCCAGGTTACGATCAACCTGCCAAGGGTTGCGTTCAAGGTTGCTCACAGGCGTAAAGATTTTCAGGTAGAGTCGTTTCGAAACGAATTATGTCGGGTGATAGAATTATGCGCACGGCAGTTGAAGCATCGAAGGGATGTAATTTCCGGGTTAAAAGTCAATGAACTTCCTTTTGTTATGGGAGAAAAAATCTATTCCGGATCCGGCGAGCTTCAATGGGATGACTCAATATCAGCCGCCCTTGAACATGGCATACTTTCAATAGGCTTCGTTGGACTTGCCGAGGCTGTTATGATTCTTTACGGGGATAGCTATGCAAGGGATGAGAAACTCCTTGACTTCGCCCTGGAAACATTGGATTTCATGCAAGAAGAAATTCAGAAAATCTCAAGGGAGTTCGAATCGAATCTTGTTCTCACGGCCTCCTCCTCGGGTTATGCGGCACATCGATTTCCCATTCTTGACCGGGGAGAATTCAGCACCGTGCCGATGGTAAACGATAAAAAATACTATACTCAGGGATTCGGTCTTATGACGGATGAAAAAATTCCCTGGGAAAAGAAGCTTGAAATAGAGGGAAAATTTCACAACCGGGTTTCCGGGGGACATTTTACCTTCCTGGAATCTTCCAGGATGCCCGATGAGGAGACTTATCTCCGGGTATTGAAAAAAATGAGAGAATCGGGAATTGCATATGGTGGAATTTCTTTTCCTCTCACCGAGTCTCTTGACAACGGGAGTATTGTAACAGATCCACAGAAAGTCAAGGGACGTTTAAGGACAATCCGCAGAGCGGCGGGGTTGCTTCTCCCCCTGGAGAGAATTAACAAAGGGCTCAGGGAAGAATTGGGTCGAAGGAAGTTTGATTTATAAATTATGTGGTATTATCAGTAATTGGGTAACTATACCGGCCACAACACGGAGGGATAGTTTATGGTTTCAAGGGTAGAAATAATAAATAATATTATGAAAGAACTGGTTCAATTTGGAGCCGGGATCAATGATCCCGAGATAGCAGGGACTCTCGAACAAATTTACAACCGGCTTGACTTTGCAAAAAAATGTCTTGAAGACGGTGTTGATTCAAATAATAAGAAATGCACGGTCAGAATGGTGGGATTATACATCCTGAAATGCTGGAGAATCACCGCGGAACCGGATTTCAACAAGCATCTTGTAAAAACGATACCAAGGCAATACAGAAGGCTCCTTGGTATGTTTAACCAGATAGACAAGCTGGCAAGCAATACCCTGAGCCATGAATATAAGAACCTTAAAAAAGCGGAGAAACAAGTTGGTGGAATTATTCCCTTCCTGGATAAACTGGAAAAAAACCTGGGACTCGCAGGAGAAAAAGAACTCGATCCTGTAAAATCAGAATTCTTCACAACAAAATCAAGTGATATGAAAGAACTGGCAAGTTTTCTCTCCGACGCAAGAGATCTTCAGGGAAGCCTTGTATCTCAACAGGAGATAGTTGATAAGGCATCCAACCTATGGGGAGATCTGGAAATGATTGACTGGGAAGAATATTACACCGGCGTGGATAAACACCCTATCTATGTAATAAAAGATCTTATCAGGAAATATCCGGAACTGCTCGAAAATTATATGGTAAAAAAGTTTACCCCCAAAAAAAAGTCAAAAAAAACCGGTAACGAACATAAATCCGCCATAATTGACAAGATGAAGGAAGATGCTGTGCACCTTGATTTTGGGAAAAAGAAGAAGCATTCACAACTGTTTAAAAAGGGGGAAATGGATGCGAAGCCTTCTTTGCCGGAAGATTTGTTAGAGAAGGCAAAGTCCAGGGGAAATATTACACATAAAGGGGAAAAAGTTCCAAAAGAAGCAGTAAAATTCGGACCCGGAAAGAAAGACCAGAAACTTCCACCCATACATCAAGACCCAAAAAGTAAGTCTGTAGATCCAAAAAACAGTAAAAAGAGCATATCGGAACAACCTGAAAAAACCGGGCAAAAAGCTCCATCTCCCAAACCGGTTAAACCTGTCGCCACACACACACCTGAAAAAGAAAAAGAAACGGTATCTGTCAAAAAGCAGGTAAAAGAAGCTGTTTCAGCCTCCCCGGAGCCTGTCAAAGAGAAACCCGGGGTAAAAAAGACCCCGACTCCCTCCCCGGAAAAACAGGTGAAGCCTAAAACAGAGCCTGAAAAGCCCCGTTCAGTTCAGGAATCCACCCCCAAAACAAAGGAATATAAGGAGCCTGAAAAGCCTGAGAAACAACCCGTAACCGAGGCAGAGACTCCCTTTTCGCTGGGAAAAGGACAGGATGTCTTTGATATTGAAGGTCTGAAACTGAAAAATCCCATTATAAAGCCGACGGAAAAAGGTAACAAGTCGGAGTCAACACAACTTCTCCCTCAGAATGAAGCCGAGAAAACTCAAATCCTTCCGCCGGGTACACTTCAAAACCTCATGGAAGATCAAACAGATGAGATACAAATCCTGACTGCCAAGAGATTTCCACCACCACCAAAACTGGGAGGAAAAGATAGAGGAAGAACATGGCTTGGGGCGGCAGTCAAAAATGGTGGAATCAAACCCACTCCCATAACGGTACCCGCAGGAATGAACGATGACCTGGAAGAGGAGAATGAACCGGAAGAAATAGAAGAAATAAAGGAAGATGTACTATCCGCATCTGAAGGTGAAAAGGAGAGCAAGACTGGAGACGAAGGTGAAACATTTCCAGCAGGCTTGCATAAGGAAACTGACCTTCCTCCCGCTGAATATACAAATGAAGAGAAAACTAAACTGATATCACAAATGGAAGACACGGGCAAAATGGCAAAAAAGAAAGGATGCCTACCATTCGTCGTAGGAATGGGAAGCTTTTTCATCCTTGTGATATATGGAATATCGAAGCTTTTTTAGTCGGCGGGAATAGTGGGGGCTATGGGTAAAAAGTGCGTGAGAATAATTACTTTTCAGGTAATTTACAGATTGCATTTTTTGTATTCTTGATATATAATTAAAGTGAGGACTAAGGTGCAAGTTGATTTCAGAAATGACCGCCTTGTGAAGCTTTATCAAAGCGGAAAATCCAGAATGTATCAAAAAAACATCATTAAAAAATTCTTTATGAGAATCCAACAGTTAGAAGCTGCCAAAGATATCTACGATCTCTGGAAAACTCCTTCACTCAATTTTGAAAGAATGAAAGGCCACGAAAATCGATATTCCATTCGTGTCCAGGACAAATGGAGACTTGAGATGGAAATTGAATGGGAAAACAGCAAACAAAACACAGGCACGGTTCATATTATTGAGTTATCATCTCATTACAGGAGCTAAAATGATCACAAAATATAAGCCATTTCATAATGTTGCCACAGGAGACTTTATCAGGGAGGAAATGGAGATAAGAGGATGGACGCAAAGAGACCTTTCCGCTGTCCTCGGTATTTCTGAAAAATCTATAAGTAAGCTGATCGGTAATAAACAAGCTGTTACAATAAAAACAGCTAGCTTGCTTGGTAAAGCTTTTGGACAATCACCTGATTACTGGCTGAATTTATATAATAACTATGCTTTACGCCTTTTGGAGGATTCCTGGGAAGAAAATCGTGCTGTCGAAACAAAAGCTTTGATTTATAATAATATGCCGATAGGTGAAATGTTCAAAAAAGGATGGATGGAGAAAACGCGCGATGCTGGTAAATTAGTGAAGGAAGTCCTAAAATTCTTCAACCGGAAAAAGTTGGATTTGTCCCTTTTTGACAATGCAAATCTCCCTGCGTTCAGGAAATCAAAAACTTACGAGAATTTTAGTCCCAATTACGCATTTACCTGGTTTCAAATGGCAAAGAATTGTGCAAAACATTACCACGTGGATGATTACAACCGAGATGCTCTGAGAGAAATAGCGAAGAACCTTCATGCATACACCGTTTCCAGAGATGGAGTTCAACTGTTTATCAGGCAGTTAACAGATGTCGGTGTGAAATTCTTTGTTTTGAGCCATCTTCATAAAACCTATATTGACGGGGCATCGTTCTTTGATGGAAAGAATCCGGTTATTGTCTATACAGGAAGACACGACAGGATTGACAATTTCTGGTTTACGGTTGCACATGAAATCGCCCACATACTAAAACACTTGAGAAACGAAAATGATTTCTTCATCGACGACACTGACAAAAGAAATGCTGAATTTCAAAACAAACAGGAAAAAGAAGCTGATGAATTTGCTTTAGAGACAATTAAAGAAAGGGAAATCATTAAATTCTGCACATCCTCCCGGTATAAAACCCATTCTTTAATTGCGAGGTGCGAGAGGGAATTGAAGATATGCAGTGGCATAATTGTCGGAGTTTTACAACATAGAAAAATGCTTTCGAGGAAGAATCTAAATAAATACAAATATCAAGCTTCAGAACTTTTACCGGAAAATTGTTTTGTGGAAAGACTTCTTTCTCTTTAAATTCCACTTATATATTCAGTTCGGGTGGAAGAGAGCAACTGCCCTCAGCATAACGGATAGCTCCAATGCAAGACACAGGAAAAGATTACAAAAGAAGAATCCCCGCAACAGGCTCAGACGGAATTGGAAAAGGAAATAAAAATCAAGACGAGCCTGAAAATTGCTATTAATGAGGAGAGGGAGAGGCCGTGGCGGGAGAGGTTATTGGGGATGGAATAATTTATGGAATGGAGGAGTACTTTTGAGGAATAAAATTATAATTGGAATAGCGTTACTCTTGGTTGTGGTTGTTTGTGGTTGGATCTGTTATTCTTATGGCATTAAAACAGGAGTTGATAAGGGGATAGAAGAAGGAAAAAAAATTGGAAGACAAGAAAGTTATAAGCAAGGTTATAATGCTGGAAAAATAAATGGGGGGAAATATGAGAAAACAATAGGGGATCTTAGAATTAAAATACTTACTGCCCTCCAAAATCCCGCATTATTTGCAACCAATGATAAATTTTATGATTCTGTTATTCCTACGATTTATATATGCAATGAGACTCTAAATGAATATGAATCCGTCAAATTGGTTGTTAATTATAAATCTCCGGGGGGAGGATATAAAAAAAGAATTAGTAAGTTGGAAGCAGGAAGTTACCAATATGCAGGCATAGGCCGTTTTTTTAACGAAAGAGGAGAGAAATTTCCGTCTGGGAATGTCGTTGTTTCCTTAAAATTCGTTGGTTATAGAAATGGAGAAAAGGTTGAATTCGAAGGCTTGGTATTCAACCCATAGTAATAAAAAGAATCAGGCGGTAATCGGTAATACACAAACCCCTACAACCAGTCTGGAAACCAGTGAAGACCTGAGATTAGTATGAGCACTTTAAGTAATGATCAGAGATAACTTTTATGAAGGGAAAGGACAAATTGGATATTGATATCTTAAAGGACAAAGACAATCTACGAACAGTTGATTTTGACAAATGTGAATGTATGATTCATTTAGACCACAGATGGGTTTTACCAATTATATATTATGCTCAAGAGGAAGGCTTTCTTGATAAACCTTGTGATTTAATTATGTTTGACCAGCATCATGATTCAAAAGTACCAAGATGTCTGGAGCGGATTAAAAATATAGTTAAATCAGGAATTTCTTTTGAAAAGCTTATTGAGCTTTGTGACGTCAAATCTACAATGGAAAATACTAATGAGGTACTATTGAGTAAGAATGATGAAGATTGGATTATCGCAGGAATGGAATTAGGTCTAATAGATAATCTTGTTGCGTTTGGAACTCGTGAACATCCTCAGAGATATTCTTTTGGAATTAATAACTATCACGAAGATCATTTAGGCAAAAAGCATTGGCTGAATTATTTATCTTTTCCCGGAAGTGAATTATCTTATGAAGGTTGTTTAAGTGAGTATAAAGATTGTTATTCTACAATTTGGAGGATTCTTAACTGGCGTTACAAAGATTACCATTTCTCTTTTGGAAATAGTTCGCGAAAAATATTACTTGATTTTGATCTTGATTGCTTTGCCATGTACTGGAGCGACTTCAGATTTCCTTGGCCTGACGAGGTTTTTGAAAAAAGGTTTTATGAGCCTTCAAATTATTCCACCACTCAGGGTTGGACAGGTAAGATGTTCTTGGAAGGACTCATGAAATATGCGGGGTTGATTACAATTGCAATGGAGCCAGACTACTGTGGGGGTAAAAAGAAATCGGAAGAAATATTAAAAAAAGTCAATCACTTTCTCTTTGACAACAATCTTTCGATTGCAAGTACAAGTGAAACATCCGGCAACTCATAAAAACAGAAATTCCTTCGAGCATCTTCTAATTGAGGAGTCTGTGATGGAAAAATATAAAAAAGGAGGAGATAATTATGGGACAGATTTATCGCGTGGAAATCAAGAGAAACGTTGGAGACATTAATCGTTGTGGCATTCGATTGTCAGGGTTTACTTCAGAGGAAGATAGGATCATAAGAAACGGTATATTCAAAGATGATAATGACAGGAAAACATTGTCAAGAAAATATAACATCGGAGATATTTCGAATCTATATCAGTTATTTAAGGAGAAAAGTTTTCTATGTAGTGACAAGTTTTTAGACTTAATAAGACCTCGATTTGATATGGAGAAAAGTTCCCTGCATACTGACAAGGTTTTAGGGTTAACAAAACTTCCTATTAAGAACTTCGAAAGTTGCTGTGAGATTTCAAGTTTGGATTTTACTTGGGAAGAGTTGCTCTATGTTTCAGGTTCCAGACCATCTATTTTAAAGCCAGGTGAATCGTTTCCCTATATGTGTATGGAGTCGAAACAAATAAAATCGGTTGAAGATACAGAAATTGAGTGAGAATTAAACAAGCATAACATAACAGGGCAGGGGTCTGAATAGTTTCCTACACAAATATCATAGAATTGATAATTGTCTAAAATGTTAACTTCATTCGAAACTCTGCGCCCTCTGCGCTCTCTGCGTTGAAAGAATTCAATGGTTCTCTGCCTTGAAAATCTCCTGCGTCCTCTGTGGTGAATATCAACGCAATTTCAGTTTGTTTATTCCTTCTCCATCAACTCGATAACGTTATCAAATATCTCCTTTATCACAAAGTTCAGTCGGAAAAAGGTGTATGATCCCACGAGGTATCCCAGTACGAGGTCTTCCCTGAAAGTTTCGTCAATATTGTTAATGGCAAGGGAGGGTGTGCCGTCTTCTTTTCTGGTAAGAGCGATAATTGTTGTCATAAGTTCCATCGACCTTATTAGACTTTGCATGTCCTCGCTAAAATTTTCATCCGGGTTTGGATATACCATTACATAATCCTTGAGAATACTGCCATGCGTTATGAGGTTCTTCATTTTCTCTTTTATCATGTCAACTTTTTCAAAGATGGTTTTCCTGGAATTGAGCCTTCTCACCCAATGTTTGTCTCGAACGAGTTTTGAAAAAGTCTCTGAAAAACTTATGATAGCTTTCTCGCCGCTGGCGGCGAGCCCCAGGCAACAACTTGCAAGCAGCCTATAGAAATAACAACTTACCGCTTCATTGAGATAATCCAGGATCAGCTCGGTATCTTTATTCATTTCAGGAAGCTCATTCCTGAGCGAATCCACAAGATTTGACGGGATTATAAGGAGCTTGCCGTATTTCTTCCATATTTCGAGTCCCTTTTCCGTGGGAACATATAAGTCCCAATGAAGAAGATCCTCTCCCGACAGGAGTCTTCTTTTAATAATACGGTCCATGACAAGATCGTGTACCGCCTGCCATGTCAGGTCAATAAACTTGTCCCGGTAATTATTCTTTGTCTTTGCCGGGTTTTCACCGCCCTTGATATAATCGTATTTCATAAGAGCGGATATAAGCCAGTTGTTGTAAAAATGGACAAGGGGTGTCGGCGGTTGTCCGTATTTTACCTTGTTATGATACTCCCTTACGATGAATTCGAACAGGAAGTTCTTTACAATGTTTTTTGTTATCTTCATTCTCGGTCCCCCTCAAGCTATTTATAGTTATTAATGACATTATTTTCACCGCAAAGACCACAAAGATTAATAATAATTTTATTTGCGTTCCTTATTTATTTGCGGTTTATTTTAAATTCCTCTTTATAGAATGACAAGCATTCCAGATGGCTGAATAATTACTTTGAAAGTTTGTTTTGCCATTTTTAAATGGCTTAATGTGCTCTATCCACATATTCCCCCCATTCATCCCTGAGGGCGTTGGATATTTCTCCCACTGTAGCGCCGTCTCTGACAGCGTCGATGAAAAGTGGCATGATGTTTTCATTGGTTCTTGATTTTTCCTTAATTTTGTCAAGGATTTGCGATATTTTCCCGTTATCTCTCTTTTCCTTGAATGCTCTGAGCTTCTCAACCTGTTTGCGCTCCATATCGGGATCAATAGAGAGAAGGGCAACTTTCTCCTTTTCGTCAGTCGTAAATTTGTTGACACCAACGATTATTCTCTCATCTTTCTCCGCTGCGGTTTGCAGTTTATATGCGCTGTTGTGAATCTCCCTCTGGATATACCCCTCTTCTATGGATTTGACCGCGCCTCCTCGCTTCTCAACTTCTTCCATTATTTCCATCGCTGCTTTCTCAAGATCATCCGTCATTTTTTCAACGAAATATGAGCCTGCGAGGGGATCGATTGTTTCTGTGACACCTGATTCGTAACCGATTATCTGTTGTGTGCGAAGAGCGACTGTTACCGCTTCCTCGGTGGGAAGGCAGAGGGCTTCATCATATGAATTCGTATGTAGAGACTGCGTTCCTCCAAGCACCGCCGCCAACGCTTGCATTGTCACCCTGACGACATTATTCAGAGGCTGTTGAGATGTCAGCGTTACTCCTCCTGTTTGCGTATGGAATCGGAGTTTGCATGATTTTATGCTTTTCGCACCGAATTCTTCCTTCATCATTCTTGCCCACATTCTCCTTACAGCGCGAAATTTCGCCACTTCTTCCAGGAGGTTGTTATGAGAAGCAAAAAAGAATGAGAGTCTCGGAGCGAATTCATCCACATTTAGTCCCCGTTCAAGTACTGATCTGACATATGCCCCGGCGTTTGATAATGTGAACGCAATTTCCTGTGCCGCCGAGCTGCCTGCCTCCCTTATATGATAACCGCTTATCGAGATGGGATTCCAGCGGGGAATATATTTCGAGGTATATTCGATAAGGTCTCCCGTTAATCTCATACTGGGTGGCGCGGGATAGACATAATTTCCTCTGGCGCAGTATTCTTTGAGGATATCGTTTTGAACCGTGCCTTTGATTTTCTCCTTTGAGACGCCCTGATTCTCCGCAACAACGATATACATTGCCAGGAGTATGCATGCTGTTGCGTTTATTGTCATTGACGTGCTGACCTTGTCGAGGGGAATCATATTAAAAAGCGTCTCCATGTCCTCGATGGAATCAATTGCAACGCCAACCCTGCCGACTTCGCCCAGGGATCGCTCATCATCGGAATCAAGCCCTAATTGCGTGGGCAGATCGAACGCCACCGAGAGTCCCGTCTGACCTTTCTCGAGGAGAAACAGGTATCTCTTGTTTGTAGCCTCGGCATCCGCCATTCCTGCATATTGTCTCATTGTCCAGAGTTTTCCCCTGTACATTGTGGGCTGAACTCCCCGCGTAAATGGATATTCACCGGGGAATCCGAGATTTTTCATGTAGTCGAATCCTTCAAGATCCTCTGGAGCATATATATAATCAACTTCAATATCAGATGTGGTTTTAACATCCGGTAGTCTTGGAGGAAATCGATTCGTCGCCTTTTTGAGTGTTGCATCTTTCCATGCTTGCTTTGATTCTTTTATTGTCGTATCCAAAAACTTACCTCCTGCTCACTTCTTCTTTAATTCAGATTATTCTCTTACGGGATCTCATTCATTTTTCCTGCTGTTTGAAAGAGAAACTGCAATAATCCAATAATTCTCTGCAATATTATTGCAATGACACTCCTGATATGGCATAATAGATATAGGTTTCAGGCAATTTTGATTAAGAAATGTTAACATTCATTTAAATTGGTAATTATTTTACTTAAACATATTTACATTTTGCCCTTGTTGCGTGATAAACATGTTAAGATTAGATTATTATTTAAATTTAAGGAGGTCATATAATGAGTGGAATTGGGCAGACTTTGGGAGCTGGCCTGGCTACCGGCGCCGCAGGATTTCTAATTGGCGGGCCGGTCGGTGGATTGGCCGGCTTCGGGATTGGAATGTTTGGCGCGTCCCAGGGAATGAGAGGTAAATCGGGTGCAACGGGCGGCGCACTGATGGGAGGACTGGCAGGTTTTGCCATAGGTGGACCGATAGGCGCTATTGCAGGAGGACTATTAGGTGGACTGGCAGGTAAAGGTATCAGTTCAATGTTCGGACGCAGACACAGACCGCCGCGCCAGGCTCCATACTATCCACAAATGATGGGTGGCATGGGCGGCATGGGTGGTATGATGGGCGGCATGATGGGCATGGGCGGCATGATGGGCATGGGTGGCATGGGTGGCATGATGGGTGGCATGGGCGGCATGATGGGCATGGGCGGCATGATGGGTGGCATGGGCGGCATGATGGGTGGCATGGGCGGCATGAGCATGGGCGGCATGATGATGAATCCCAATATGATGGGCGGATTCGGAATGTCTATGAGCGGAGGCTGTCACGGTCCCAGACCAAGACCCCATCACGGTTATCGGAGACCCATTCAGGGCGGTCAGCTTAAGCAGGACGGTAAAGGAAAGCCCATTACCTATACCTCAAGCGGCGGATATAAGGTAAATATTAACGGACATACCGTTAATATCACCGATCCCAGTGGAAAGAACACCGTGAAACACTGGGGAGACCCGCATGAGAATGTCAACGGAAAGACCATCAAGGACTGGGAAGGAAAAACAAGAACACTGGTGCTCGGTGACGGAACAAAAATGACCATGAACGCCACAGGACCTCAAGGAGTGATCCTCGACACCCACATCTATGACGGCAATCAGGGAATTCACATTGACAACAAGAAGAACGAGATTACCAATGTTACATTCAATCCTCACCAGACAAGGATGCAGGAAAAATATCAGCCCGACGGCGAGACTTCATACGTAGGATATGGCAAAAAAGGCGACTTCGTCTATAAGAATCTTTATACGCAGAATGATGATCTGGGTGTCCGTTCGAATAACCGCGAACTTGCCCGCGTGAATAGACCCTGGTGGAAATTTGGAATGAGACACACATCTGACAAATACAATGATCCAAGACTTCCCTGGACATAACAGGAATCGACTGAGATAATCAAGACGGCGGCCAATCCGCCGTCTTTTACTATGTTCTGTTTCATTTGATATAATTATTCACCGCAGAAGCCTGCCCGGAATTTGCTTCTTTGCGGTTTATCAGAAAATCACCATAAATTAAAAGATGTATATAAAGATTAGCACAAGAGGGGAAGGAGTTTTCGAAAACCGTTTTCAATATTTCAACCGTTTTGACGGTTCTCAGAACTTTTATATCAAATTTAACATCATCAAATCCAATAGTTAACAAATTACCTTTGTAAGGCAGAGGATTTTCAGGAGATACATCTAAAAGTTATTGTAAATAGAATTCTTTGTTATACAATTCATAAGCACGACCGATCAACTTGCTATCGATTCCTACCAAGGAGGAGTAACTATGCCGCAGAAAACCGAAGAAGCCCCCAAATTTCTTTTACTTGAAGCTATCATGGATCTTATCGATGAAAAGATAGATCAAGAGAAATTAAGAGAGAAACTGAAAGATTCCCGTGAGGGTCTTGAGCAGATCAAGAACGACTTCGAAACTGATTATAATGATCTGGATGAGAAGGTGAAAGAGGGAGTAGAAAAGGAAGTCCAGGTAGTTTACAAGCTCTTCGGAGACTGGGAAAATGCTTTTCAAGCTGTTGAGGAGTTTTTTAAGACAGGGCAAAAATTTGATCTCATCAGGGCCGGAGAGATGGTAAAGCGTTGCAGTGAAGTTCTGAATGTGGCATTTGATGATTATAGAAATAAGGCTCTGCTTGTAATGGGTCCCACCAACATTCCCAACCTGAACCTCCTCATTCAATCATGTAACGAGGCCGATGCCGGCGATCCTCTTGATAAGTTGAAGGTTGTTATCGCCAGGGAATATTATATTGCCGAGGGAGCCATCAGGGAGCTTGAATTTGAACGCAAGCACGTCAAATTTATGGAACAGGAATTACTCATTAAAGCATACAGAGAATTACAGGAAGGAGTCTCAAAGATTGGCTTCTTCACAAAAGACGGCGACAAAAAACTCCTCAAACAGGGCATAGAGGGATGCAAGATTGCATATCCCAAAATAAAGGAATTAATTCCAATTGTAAATTACACGAGGATGATTCAGAAACCGACATCTTCTCCCGAGGCCAACCTGCTTTTAAATATGGCATATGCCCTTTCAAAAGGCATAATCCAGGAAGAGGATTTTGTCGAGACATTACAGCAAGCCGAGGAAAGCTTTAATGAGCTCAAATTAAAAATCGAATCATTATCGCGTCAGGAGACCGACTCAGTGCTTGTAAAAGAAGAACTTCAAAGGTCTCTTGAGGGACTTGATTTATATGGGAATGCCATTAGTGATTACTATAGATTCCTTGAGAACCGCGAGGGATTATTCCTTGATCAGGCGGAGTGGGAATTGAAAGAAGCAGTTGAGATCCTGGCGAAGTCGAACAAGACTTTTCAGGAAATCGGCGAGAGAGAGGGGAAGACGCCCTGTATCCGATGTGGACGTTACAATCAACCGGATCGAAAAACCTGTGAACAATGCGGGGCAATTCTACCCAAGGCGGCGGCGTCCGGTACTGCCTCGACGTTCGACGTGCAGGTAGGTGAAACTGCCATTTCAATGGATATGGACACACCAATTCCTGAAAATCTGGAAATATTATTCACCGCTGTAAACCAGGTTGCCGATGATCAGATATCTATCGATGAATTCGCCGCAACTGTCGATGAGTTCCAGAATCTTATGAGAATTAACAAAGCGGCGGGTTTTGCTCCACTTCCCCAGGTTAACCTGTCAAAATTACCACCCGAGGAAAAGAAAGTTGCCGAAGATCTCATCAGCGATCTAAAAGAGGCAAAATCACTATTTGAAGAAGGATTCAGAGATTTCGAGGAAGGTATCGACTACTTCAATGAATACATGGAAGTCGGCGATAAGAATCTCCTTGTAAAGGGTGTTCAGGTGATATGGGAAGGCAATAAGAAATTCCACAAGGTCGATCAGAAGACTGAAGGGATGGAGAAATTAAGGAAATAATAAATCCC
Source organism: Vulcanimicrobiota bacterium (assembly GCA_021107945.1). Classification (GTDB taxonomy): domain Bacteria; phylum Vulcanimicrobiota; class JAJTBE01; order JAJTBE01; family JAJTBE01; genus JAIORV01. The sequence goes on from JAIORV010000080.1 coordinate 31,295, forward strand.
ATTGTTTCATTATAATAAAACAACAAAAAAATCGAGTCGGTGGAATGCCTGCCCGATTTTTTTTAAAATTGTTTAGCTTCTATCGTTTTTCACTGCAAACTACACTGAGTATGCGGAGGATTAAAATGTTTGAAAGTTCTTCTCTTTTTTCATCTCTGCGCTCTCTGCGCCTGCACCGGACCCTGGCCTTCGCCAGGGCAAGCTTGTTTCGGTGTCCTCTGCGGTGAATGGTAGCTTTGTTTTCAAGATATGCTCGTTTAGTAAGGCAGCATCATTACTTTCTTGAACTCTTCCGGTCTGACAGCATGAGACATCGCCTCTTCTTTTGTGATGAGGTTTTTCTTTACCATCTGCCTGAGCCCCTGTTCCTGTGTACTCATTCCGTACTCTCTTCCATGCGCGCCCATGAACGGATGCACCTGAATTAACTTGTCATCCCTGATGTATATCCTTAGTTGTGGAGCGTTAGTCATAATCTCAAATGAAGGTATCAACCCTCCGCCTGCCGCTTTATTGCAGAGTGTTTGAGCGATAATGGCGTTCACTCCTACTGAGAGCAGGGACAGTGCCTGTTTCCTGAGATGTGGCGGAAACATTGTTATAATTTTGTCAATCATAACCGAAACACCGGGAGCCTGTGCTGTGATGAGAACCAAATTCCCACCGGCCGCAAGGTTCAGTACTTTCTGTGCGACAAAGTATTCCTCGAACTCGGTAACTACCAGAGCATCACAGGATTGATGTTGTAGTGAATTGAAAGCATTTTCATAAGTATAGAAATCGGTTCCTTTTTCTCGTTGGCAGATAATTCCACGTTTATTTTTATGCAGGAAGTCAATGGGGTTTTCAAATGTAACAACCTGGATATTTCTGGTTTCAAGGATAAAATTGAGGATCGCCGCAAGGGTATTTGATTTACCGGAAGACTTTGGCCCGCATATGACAATAAGTCCGGATTTTGCCTTGGTGATGATGTTTTTTATGGATTCCGGGAGTCCCAACTCCTCGACAGTGGGGGGACTTGGGGGATTTGTGGCAACTACCATCGCAATTGATCCCCTCTGTCGGAATACATTAATTCTAAAACGGGAAAGCCCGGGAATAGAATATGAAAAATCCACCTCTAATCTTTCCTCGAAAATTCTCTTTTGTTTATCCGACAAGAGTGAATTTGCAATCCTTGCCGTATCCGAAGGGCTTAAAACATGTGAATCCACAGGTGACAGGGAAGCGCCGGACTGCTTCATCATAATCGGACTGCCGGGCACAAGGTGAAAATGTGAAGATCTCCTCTCAATCATTTGTGAGAACAATTCATTTACACTTTTCACTGTACAAACCTCCTCTAATATTGGACCTCATTATATAACATTATTTATCATCTCTTACCTATCAAGCGATTGAATTCATCGGGACTCGATGCCTTCGAAAGTGCATCTTCGTATGTGATAAGTCCTTGCATGTAAAGGTTTCTGAGGGACATATCCAGGGACACCATTCCCATTTGTCCTCCTGCCTGAATCGCATTTGGAATCTGGTGAGTCTTTCCTTCACGGATGATGTTACGAATTGCCGGTGTAACAGGCATCATTTCCATCGCAAGAACCCGACCGCTTCCTTTTGCCTTGGGAATGAGATTCTGACACAGGATTCCTTCGATTGTTACAGATAACTGCATCCTGATCTGTTGTTGCTGATGTGGTGGAAATATATCAATAACACGGTCAATTGTTGCAGGCGCGCTGTTTGTGTGTAGAGTTGCAAGAACAAAATGACCCGTTTCGGCGGAAGTTATGGCTATCTGGGTTGTTTCCAGATCCCTCATTTCACCGATAAGTATTACGTCGGGATCCTGGCGGAGAACATGCCGCAACGCCTTTGAAAAGCTGTGGGTGTCCTGCCCCACTTCTCTCTGACTTACAACACTGTTTTTATCTTTATGTAAAAACTCGATGGGATCTTCAACCGTAACAATATGACAGCGTCTGTTCTCATTAATATGATTAATCATAGCAGCAAGAGTCGTTGATTTTCCTGAACCCGTCGGACCTGTCACAAGTACCAGTCCTCTGGGCTTCATTGCCATTTCCTTGGTCATGGGAGGGAGTTTCAATTCTTCAATCGTAAAAGGTCTTGAAGGAATGACACGAATTGCGGTTCCCCATGTCCCTCTTTGCAAATATACATTTACACGGAATCGTGACAATCCGGGGATGCTGTAAGCCATATCAAGCTCTTTATCAGCGACAAATTTTGCCTTCTGTTCGTCGGTAAGGATAGATTCAATCAATCGTCGCACAGTATCCGGCGTCAATATCTCATAACTTGCCGGAGTTAACTCACCGTCAACCCTGATCATCGGAGCTGATCCTGCTTTTAAATGGAGATCTGATGCACCTCTCTCCACGAGAAGGTGTAATAAATCCTCAATTGTAACTTCTCTTTCGAGCAGTTCTTCCATGGAGTCCATCTGATATTCCTCCTAATTTCCTGTAAAGGAGAACTTTAATATATAATATACCATGTTATTATTCTATTTAACATGTTCATATACCTTCACAAAGGTGAGGAAAAAATGTAACTATTCGCAGCAAAGACCACAAAGACCACAAAGACCATAGAAGATAGATGGTATCGAAAAAGACAAATTGTTTAAAATAGCAATTTATTGTGATGGATTAGAAGGAATACAAAATATATGCCACCTCATCCTCATCTAATCCTACTTTTTCGACAGTCTTAGGCACTTTGCTTCTTTGCGGCTTTTAAATTATTCCAGGACTTACGCAATTGTCATTCTGAGCGGATCACGAAAGACTTGCTTTAATCCAAAGACTTTCTCAAAGACGGGATTTTCTTGATCTGCGGAGATTAACACAGCGAAGAATCTCTTGAATAATTGCCTGCAGGAGATCGTTTGTCGTGGGTAGAGATCCTTCGCTGTGTAATAAATCGGAGGAATGCTAATCCCGTTCTTGCCAAGGCATATTCAGGAAAGGTAAAGATCGTATTCCGCTCAGGATGACAGTTTCATGCGTTTTTTTCCTGAGAATGCGTAAGTCCTGTTATTCCTTAATTCAATGACAAACTTCCCGGAGTGAGAATAGCAATATTCAATCAAGATTAACTCCCGAGTAGTGAATAAAAACATCTTCCAGTGTTACCCTATTCACATCAAGTTTATAAGGCTTTTTACTCCTGATTAGCTCCTCGATTAACCTTGCTCCTTCCAGACTGTCCGGTGCAAATGATTCTTCTTTTTCAATTTTTCCGGATGGATCAAGAATCTTTATCTTGAGTTTTGTTTCACCTATACTATCTTTTAGATTCGAAGGAGTGTCAAGTTTGACAATCTTTCCATCGTTTATTATCGCCACACGCCGGCATAACTCGTCCGCCTCTTCCATATAATGAGTCGTGAGAAAAATTGTTTTCCCTTGCTCTCCCAACGTTTTAAAGATGGAACGAATGTCCCTTGCTATATGTGGATCAAGTCCCACCGTCGGCTCATCGAGGAAAATAATATCAGGATCATTTAACAGCGCACGGGCAATTAACAGCCTTTGTTTCAGTCCTCTGGAAAGCTTACCCGCATCGTCTTTCGCCCTGTGTGACAGTTTTACAAAATCGAGTGCCTTTTCAACACTTTCCCTGTTCTTTCCATATAATCCGGCAAAGAACATCAGGTTTCGAAAAACGGATAAACGCGGATAAATATTCTGCTCTTCGAAAACAACGCCGATCTTTTCCCTTGCTTTATCAGACTCCTTCACCACATCATGCCCCAGGATCGAAGCTTCACCTTCGTCAGGCCTTATCTGTGTCGTAAGTATCTTGATCGTTGTTGTTTTCCCCGCGCCGTTAGGACCCAGAAAACCAAAAATCTCTCCCCTGTCAACTTCAAATGTGAGGGAATCTATCGCCTGGATATTCCTGTACCTCTTACTGAGGTTTTTTACAGATATAGTTTTCATATTATCAAACTTATTCACAACAAGGACCGAGGTCTTCAGACCTCCTTATGTATATTTGATATATTTGCGGGTCTAAAGACCCGCGCTACGTGATTAGCTACGTGATTGGTCTCAAATTATTTAAAACACAGTTGCTCTGAGCTTTCCGTCGTCCAGGTAAAATATCTTGTCGGCATAACTGGCAACTTTGGGGTCATGTGTAACAAGAACCAGTGAAATTCTCTGGTTCTCGTGGATAGAATGGAGAACCTCGAGTACTTCTTTACCTGATTTACCATCCAGATTCCCGGTGGGCTCATCGGCAAGAATTATCCCCGGATCGTTTGCCATAGCCCGGGCAATTGCAACTCTCTGCTGTTGTCCTCCGGATAGGTTTGTGGGCTTCTCATTCTCCTTGCTTGCAAGGTTAACAAGGCGTAAAAGCGATGCCGCCCGAGCTTTTCTCTCACCTTTGTGGGCTCCGGAAAATTGCATTGGAAGCATGATGTTCTCAATAACTGTAAGTGTGGGTAAGAGATTATAATTCTGAAAAACAAATCCTATATGATGAAGTCTGATTTGCTCCCTTATTGACTCCGGCTCCTGCGATATATCCACTTCGTCAAGAAATATATGTCCGAATGATGGAATATCAAGACAACCAATCTGGTAAAGAAGTGTTGACTTACCGGAGCCCGAAGGCCCCATTATCGCCATAAATTCACCCTGATGCACTTCCAGGTTGATATTTTCCAGCAGCTTTATTGAGCCGGCCTGAGTCTCTATATACTTATAGACTCCCTGAAGCATAATTTTCATATCAATCTCCGGGGGGTATTTATTCCCATCTCAATGCGTCAATTATTTGCATTCTATATACAATAACGGCAGGAATTATCGCCGCAATAAGTCCCACAACAATCGAGAGAATAAACGCATACATGATTAGGTTGAATGTAATTTTTGCAAGGGGGAACGAAAGTTGCAACAAAACCTGGACAGTATCATCAAGAAGTTGACTTCCCATTATGCCCAGGACGACTCCTCCCAGTCCGCCTATGAAGCACAGAATCAGCGATTCCGTGAGTATCATGAAAAATACATTAAACCTCGTTGTGCCGATTGCACGAAGTGTTCCAAATTCCTTAATCCTCTCGTATGTGGACATCAACATCGTGTTCATTGCCGCAGTTATTGCAATTAGAATACCTATTGCCGATATAGCGAATTGAAGCAGCCAGGCGTAATTAACATATTCGTTGGCAGCCCCCAGGTACTCTTCTTTTGTTTTCACATTGGCATCCGGGAAAGCTTTTCTTATAGCTTTTGCAGTATCACTAATCTCCGATTTTATAGGGCGGTTTACCTGTATCCATATCTCATGTGCGCCCTTGGCGTTTTTCAACTTCATTGCTTTTTCAAAGGGAATATAACAAAAATAATCCTGAAAACTATAATGGGGAACTCCGATTCCCACTACGGTGAAAGGCTGACCTTCTATGGGAATAAGAGATTCCAGTTTAACATCTCTCTCCATTGCAAGGTTTCCACCCATAATTGCTTCCGATGCATTATCCTCGAAAAATCTTCCCCCGCTTTTTATTTTGAAGTAGGGGAAAAATTCGGCAAAATTTTCCATTTTTATTCCCCAGGCAATAATAGTCTGGTTCCCTATTTTCTGTTGAACACGATAAATGGGGCATACATGCTTGATATGCGGAAACTGGCTGGTTTTCTTCAATTTCTTGACTATGCTTAACGGTAAAGTACCGGAAGAAAAACCTACCGTGCCGATAGGCCCCGTGGGAAGCGCCGCCGCATCTTTGGGAAGGATATATATATCGACTTTTCTGCCGTTGATTTCCCTGTTTATGCGCTCATATAATCCCTCGGCGATTGACAGGAGAGAAATAAAAGAACCGACGGCGAGTAAAACACCGATAATCGTAAGAAGACTTCTTTCCTTTTTACGATAAACATTCTTGATTGCCAGTTGAATAGAGATTAACATCTATAGGACTTTTTCCTCGCCTTCCTGCTAACGAATAAATTCTCACTAATATAGAACCGAAAGGGATAATCGACCCCTTCTTTTATACCAATCCGGGTATCCTGAACAATATTGAATTTTTCCGGGTCCCGATTTTCTATGACCAGCATATCTCCATCCTGAAGAGATTTTCCGTTATCGGCCTTTGTTATATCCAATGCCTGACACATCTTGCCAGGACCGTTCGTTAGTTCGTGAATTTTCTCCCGATTCCTTCGTTTCTTCATAGCCAACATATCAAAAAGAGGCTCAATCGCACGAATAAGAACGGCTCCCGCTCTCCGGGATTCCATATTATAAGCTACAAGATTAAAACAATGATACATTCCGTATATCAGATATACATATGTATTACCCACGGGACCGAACATCACCTTATTACGGGGAGTAATTTTTCGACTTGCATGACTTGCGGGATCATCCTGCCCAAGGTAAGCTTCGGCCTCCACAATCATTCCTCCCGACCATATACCGTTGTTCTTTTTAAGAAGTATTTTTCCCAGTGAGTCATGGGCAACCGCGACGGTATCACGGTTGTAAAAGGATTCAGGTAAAATAAATTTTTCTAGATTTCCCTTTAACATATTCAATTACAATATATGTATCAATTCACCGCAAAGACCACAGAGTTTAGAAATTATTAACAATTCTTTCGACAAACTTTTTTAAGCTTCTATAGAGACCTTTTATAATGTTATACGATAACTCATCTATATTTTTTCTTTGCGTTCTTTGCTTCTTTGCGGTTAATTTTGAATTCCTCCTTATAGAATGACAAACATTACAGGGGCTGAATAGTTACCAATATGTAATATTCAATCCCAGAAAGTACTCCGCGATGGTTTGTCCGGTAACTCCTTGCCGAAATATTTAAACGCCTCGGGAGCTGCAATCCTTCCACGGGGTGTCTTTGATATAAATCCTCTGCTCAGGAGATAGGGTTCATAGATTTCTTCAATATTCTGCGATTCCTCCTGCACGTATGCCGAAAGAGTCTCTATCCCCACCGGATTTCCCATGAACCTGATGACAAGGCACTCCAGGATGCGCCGGTCTATCTCATCAAGTCCGTTTTCGTCAATTCCCATTCGCTCCAGGGCAAGGCAGCCGATTTCTTTGTTAATTGTGCCATCCCCCTTGACCTGGGCAAAATCGCGGACTCTTCTTAATAACCTGTTGGCAATTCTTGGTGTTCCCCTTGCCCGACGGGCTATCTCCATAGCCCCTTCATCCTCCATTTCACAACTAAGAATGCCTGCAGACCTTTTGGCAATATGGGAAAGATCCGTCTCATCGTAAAAATTAAGATTGAAATTGATTCCAAAACGACCTCTCAGAGGAGATGAAATAAGACCACCCCTTGTAGTCGCACCTATAAGTGTAAACCTGGGAAGCGGAACCCTGCGGGCTTTTGCCCTTGTACCTTTTCCGAGAATCCGATCAAACACAAAATCTTCCATCGCCGGGTATAATATTTCCTCCACAACCTTGCTCAAACGATGAATCTCATCAATAAAGAGAATATCCCCCTCTTTTAGATTTTTCAATAGAACAAGAAGGTCAATCTGCCGCTCTATGGCAGGCCCCGACGTGGCCTTTATCCCAACACCCATTTCGTTTGCAATGCAAAACGCAAGGGTTGTTTTTCCCAACCCCGGAGGGCCGTTGAGTAAAACATGATCAAGCGTCTCACCTCGCATCTTTGCCGCCTGTATGAATATGCGAAGGTTTTCTTTCATATTACATTGCCCGATATATTCGTCAAGAATACGCGGGCGAAGGGAATTGTCAAAATTTTTCTCGCCGTTCTGCAATTCTCCATTGATAAGCCTTGTGGGAGACTCTCTCTTTTTCTCTTTCAATTCACTTTTCTTGTTCTCTTTTGTCTTAATATTATTAACCTTCATCTTCCCTCATCCGCCATTAACCGGAGTGACTCATTCAGTAGATCATCGAATGATAAATCTTTTCCTTTCGCTTCCCCCAGCACTTTCGAAATCATATCCCGAGCTTCCGCAGGATCGCACCCCAGACTCATCAGAACCTCAACAACTTCTTCCGATGCATCTTCATATTCTATGTTCGCCTTTTCAAGAACACCTTTTACCTTCTCCTGTAATTCGAAGATAAGCCTTTGAGCCGCCTTCTTGCCGATACCTGGAAATTTCGACAGGGTTTTCATGTCGCCGGACAATATCGTCTGCATTATTGTAACAGACGAAGTGGTGGACAGGATCTTTAATGCTCCCTTCGGACCGATGCGCGGAATTTTCAACAACATCCGGAAGAATTCCCTATCCATATTTGACATAAACCCATAAAGGCTTATATCATCCTGGCGTAATATTGTTAACGTGTATAGTGTCGCTTCCGAGTCGATGTTAAACTTACCGCCGGTAAGACGCTCCGGCACATGGACTCCGTATCCGACACCAGATACATCTATTATAATAAAATTCCCTGATATTTGCTTTATGTTACCTGTCAGTTGATATATCATAAAAATCCTTTTGAAATATTCCACCTGATTAATGCATTCATTGACGCATATCCATCGGTCATTCGACAGTACTTCACCGGTCCCGCTTCTTTTTTTCGCTCGTTCCACGTCCTGATCCGGCCATGTAATTCATAGGGCAATGCCCTGTCAGGATAAGTTGAGTCGCCGATTTCATCAATAAAATCGAAGATGGGAAAAATTTTGACTATACATTCATTTGCGTCTTCTTCGCTCAAGCCCTTCCTGAGAAGCTCATTTCTGGCTCTTCCAACCTGAAATTCATCAAATTTTATTATCACCCATTTTTCCAGCACGGGAAGATTCCACCAAGATCTTATATCTTCCTCGTTTACCCTCTCCTTATTCAGCCATTCCCTGATTTCTTCAGCATTATCAAAACCTGAAACACTTAATATCATTTCACCCCGAGATGAAGTCATAACTCTATCGGACTCTTCCATCTCAATTCCGGCACCTGCAATAATCTGTCGGGCGGTAATAAAAGCATCATCTTCGCTCATTCCCATATCCTGGATTATCCCGCCATACTCATGGGTCAACTTTGTTACCAGTTTCTTGTTTGTATTATCTTTAAAAAGCCCCATTCTTACCTCCTTTTCAGACCATTGTTTTATCGATTTTCTGATATATCCTCTACAGTATTTTCTTCAAACGGAATTTACCCTTCACTTTTTGCAGTTCACCAATCCGGATTGTCCTGTCATGCGCACTCATTATGAGCCAATTTTCCTCGAAAGCTCTTTCAAGAATCGGCATTTTGTTCGTGACTGTATCCTCCGGCGAACGGTCGAATCCACAAACCCAATTCTGGCGAACCTGGGATGCAAGAGCCACAATATCCCCGAAGTGAGCGAATTTTCTCTCGCCGGAATCAAATACGACAATTTGATGCCCTTTTGAATGTCCCGGAGCAAATATCACAGATACATTTTCATCTATATCTTTATCACCGTCAAGTAAAACAAGCTGATTTGATCCCATCAATGCGGAATAATAATTACGAAGATAAGAGTTCTTGAAGCGCATATGGGGTTCCAGCGCCTCCTCCCACTCTGTTCGCTGGATATAGTGCCTGGCGTTCCTGAATATCAGATTACCTTCCCCGTCCTGAATCCAACCGGTATGGTCAAAGTGCATGTGAGTCAGAATTACATGTGTCACCATATCGGGACTGACTCCTACATCAGCCATCTCCTGGATCAATGTTTTCTCCTTCTCTATGCCGAATATCTCCCTGCCTTTTTCATCGAGTTTGTCGCCTATTCCTACATCAACAAGGTATATTTCATCACCCTTACGGACAAGAAGGCAGTTCATCGCCATATAAAGCCTGTTTCTTTCGTCGTATCTTTCAAATTTTTCCCAGATTTGCTTTGGAACCATCCCGTACATGGAACCTCCGTCAAGCCTGTAATAACCGTCCATAACAAGGTAAAAGTCAAAATCACCCATCGATATTTTCTTTTGTTTTATATTGACATCAAATGCTGTTGAAATATTCATGACACAGTCCTTTCTTTTCCGGGTTTTTCCAGTTTTCGTAACTTCTGATTTAAGAAACTTTCCATATTTTTGTTTAATTTTTCAAAATCCCTCCTTTTCAAGTATAACGTAGCTCAAACCTTGTAGCTCAAACCTTGTAGCTCAAACCTTTAGGTTTGATGATCCAATCCATCACAATGTTGGGTGGTATATTTTAATGGTGTTTTGCGGGATGGCCGGCGGGTTTAAAAACCCGCGCTACGTTGCTGTGGCATAAAAAAAACATGAAAATGTTTACATATATTTAACATGAGATCTCGGTATTATTATTGATTCTGACCCTGCCATGCTGATATACTAAAAAGGACGTATTATATTCAGGCGTATTGTATTTATTTATTGTTATCAAATAATAAGTTTATAATAAAATTCTTATTAATTACGAGGTGGAGTTATGAGTAATGTTATAGGTGGCGGATCCGGTAATAATCCCATTAACCTGATGCAATTCCAGCAAACCCAAGCGAGAAAATCTGCATTTCATCGCGGTGATGTGGGAACGCTGGGCAAGAAAGAGACAAAGACGAAAGAACCCGGGGACCGACTTGAGGGCATCAGCAAATTTCACAAATATTCTGATGGACGGACAATAACCAAATTCGAGGACGGAAGCCAGCAATTAAAAGCTCCTAACGGGATGATGAAAGATATTGACCCCGATGGAAATACCTCGATCACACTTCCAAACGGTCTCAGAATCGAACATGGAATGGATGGTGAACCTACGGTCATTGATCCTTCCACCGGAGATTTTCTTGCAGCCACTGGCGAAAAGCCAACTCCTGATTCACAGACCTATTATCATTTCAAGGATTCCCAGGGAAATAAGTATAAAGTCACATCGGACACATTAAGATTCGAGGTTGAAAATCCATCGGAAACCCTTACCCAGAAAGTTCATACATCGGGGAGCATGGATATTACGTCAAAGACGCTCTCAAGGGATCCCGATTCCGGCAAATTCAGCCAGGATAAAAATCACATATACATCGGTGCGGACGGTGTCGTTGACGAGAAAAAATCCAACCTGGAGGATCTGGCGGTAAATAACGAGGGCTTGCATTTCACTGCCAGGGGCGACCTTGACATGGGAATCAAGTTTCCATATTCACCGACACAGCATCTAAGCGGCGAATGTGTAAAACCGGACATGCCGCCAATCACGCAGGAACCGACAATGCCGCCGCCTCAGACGCAACCGTCACCACAACATCCTCCAAACTGCGGACACCCCGGATACCCCGGAGGGATGCCCGGCGGATACCCCGGTGGCCATCCCGGAGGAATGCCTGGTGGCCATCCCGGAGGAATGCCCGGTGGTTACCCCGGAGATTCTTTCCAGCAATTCCCATGGCCGGGATACCCAATGCCGGGACAGATGCCTCCGCCTCCCGGACCGATGCCCGGAACTCCACCGCCGGTTCAGAATCCATTTGCGCCCATAATGACACCGGGCGGGATGATTCGAAAGAGAGAGCCCGACGGCTCCTTGTTCATATCACTTCCCAACGGACTTGTGATGAACCAGATGCCAGACGGAAGATGCCAGGCCTTCGATGCAAATGCGCCGGGACAGGTTCTCCCGGTTACAACGACGCCTGTCGATAATCCAGGGTTCGGACCTGAAAACCGTTACAATTTCCAGGATGCACAGGGCAGCCTGATAACAATGTACTCCCATAGCATGGATTTCTCCGCCGCTTCAAGAGACGGGAATGTCCTTGAGACGGTTTCGCCCAACGGAGATATATTGATAAATTCCCGCACATATCCGCCGGGGCAGGACGGAAATCCCACAATGAAAACCCATAAAATACTAATAACTGCCGGTGGCAGAGTAAATACATTCGGTGAGCGCGGGATACAGGTAAACAACAAGAATATCGTGTTTGCCGAGGGCGGACACATCACTAATTATAATCTTCCATACGAGATACCCCCTCACCAGGGACTCATGCCACATATCCCCCCAATGGGCTATCCCACACCGGGCAATGTACCGGTTCCAAATCCTCAACAGCCCGGCATGTACCCCGGGAACAACGGAATGCCACAATTCGGCACTCCTCCAAATATGCAGGGATCGCCGACAATGCAAGGTGAGCCGACAATGGAGGGAGAGCCTGTCTATCCACCGGGTTACGAGGGACCTGAAGAGACCATGACTCCTGAAGGGGCCGAAGACGCTTCAAAAGCCGGAGAGGGCAATAAAGAGCCTGAGACACCTGCGGAAAAACCAATGAAGCCCGGTATGTGGCAGAGAATAAAGAACTTCTTCAAGGGAGAATCTTCCAAAACTGGTAAAGCCAAAAAACCAAAACAGCATGGCCAGTGTCAAGGAAATAACTGGGGTAGTTCTTATCCCGGAGGTTACTACAATTCATATCCCGGAATGGGTATGGGCATGATGGGCGGCATGGGCATGGGAATGGGCATGGGCACGATGATGGGTCTTGGAATCGGCGCAACCGCAATGATGTCCGGAATGATGATGTACCCGATGGGAATGTTCTGCAACCCGTTTGGAATGTTTGGAATGGGAATGTGGTAATTGGGAAAGGGGAAAGGGGAAAGGGGAAAGGGGAAGATGGAGATTGGAAAATGAATTTGTAGGAGGGACGTCCCCGTCCCGATAAATTTGTAGGAGGGATGTCCCCATCCCGATAAACGGATGACGGAGAACGGAAGCTATTTCTTCACGCCTCCCGCTTCTCGTTTCTCATCTCCCGTATGTGGGACGTCCCCGTCCCGATAAAGGGAAAAAGGATAAAGGAAAATGGATGAAGGATGACGGATCCCATGTCCCTTTTCCCTTTTCCCTTTTCCCTTTTAACCGGGGGAGTCCTTCGCACCATCCACTTTGTCAGTTGGAGATGCAATTTCAGGCACATATTTTCTCCAGGGCTTGTTACGGACATGGTTGAAGACTTTCTGCGGGTAAGAAGATCCGCCGTTATACCTCTCCAGGGATCTCTGCCAGTTGCCTGTCCTCTCTTGAATATCTGAAAGATATTTCGTCCCATATTCGATATTCTTGGTGGGGTTCCATACATCCGCAGTATTTGCGAATTTGTGGTAACGATTGTCAATCTGCATTATACCCTTGCCATGCCCACCATCAAATGATTCGACGTTCGGCCTCCAGGAGCTCTCCTGCCATGCTACCGCCTTTAAAATATCAGGTGGAACCCCATACTTTTCAGAAGCGGCTTCAAGCATCAGGCTTATCTGCATTTTCGAGGGATTACTGCCAAAGTCGGGAATCTTTATATTGCCTGAATTTGAGGTAACATCGCGATCTTTTTTCAGTCCAAGCCCGGTTTTATCAGAATTTTCTGTAGATTTATGTTTTTCGGATCCCGCTGCGCTATTTTCTGAATTAAGATCCAATTTATAGTCGAAATCTTTGCTCTGAGACTCTTTTGTTTCTACAACTTCTTCCACCTGAGTCGGTTCCATACGTGTCTCGCTCATCAATGCATGGGAGGAGACTGATGCAATGGATCCGAGAAATGTCAAACCCAACATTAAACCTGAAACAAGCTTCTTGACCTTTCCGCTTTTTGGTTTTACTTGCTCACTTTTTTTTATATTAAAAGGTCTTATTACCCCGGGCATTTCTCTACTGAAATGATCATTTAATGTTAACTGATCTTCCTGTGAAGAAATCCTGTCATGCCCTGTTTTCGTCAGGTATCTGTTTTGATAAATTTTTCCTGTTATATATTGCGAGCCAGTCTTTTCTATCATTATAGTTAATCACCGTCCAGATTAATATAGCCACTTCTTCTACAGCGAAGGATCTCGTCAAACCAATCCAGGTGCGTTGTTTCAGCCTGATAATTGCGTAAGTCTTATTCCCATATATTTTACAATAATAACATAAAAAAGTAAATCGATATAGGTACCTATAAATGTAAACAAAAAGTTAAATTTTTAATATTTACGATATTTTTAAATTGCAAGTTGCATTATAACAACGTTTATGATAGAATATGTAAGATTCTTAGCCCGGGGTATGGGTTTATTATTTTACCTTATGACCGTACCCCCTGGAAAAGACTTGATAACACAAGTAAATCATGTAATTAACATCTTTAATCGGAGGTATCACAAAATGTCCAAGGTATGTGAAATATGCGGAAAAAGGCCTGGTACAGGAAATAATATCAGTCACTCGCATCGCAAGACAAAAAGAAGATGGCTTCCAAATCTCCAGAGGACAACAATCGCTGATGATCACGGTAACAAAAAACAGATCAGAACCTGCACAAGGTGTCTAAGGACGATGAGAAAAAAAGAGGCCTTGGTCTAATAATGCAAGATGAATGTCGGTAACGGTGAAATTTCCCTTGTAATAAATATCCGGAGGGATCATTTATGAGAAAAATCTGCTTCAGATCACTATTCTTTTTGCTCGTATCTCTTTTTATTCTGATTCTATTCCGTGGGAATATTCATGCGCAATTTCCACAAAAGACTACAAAGAAGAAAATTCACGGGATAAGGTTCAACTTCAATAAAAAACAGATTGTAGCTCGCGGGATAGACGGGCAATATGCACTGGCAAAATCACTTGCAACTCTTTTCAAGGCAAAAAGATTCAAGGTTCTGGATGGCGGAAAGGGATTTAAGTTTAATAACCTCTATTACAACAAGGATCTGGTAGTCTATAAAGGACAGACGTATGCAAAAGTAGGCACATTTTTGAAATTTTTTAATGTGCAATATGACTCGCCAAATCTATGGACATATAATCTTAAAAGCATAACAATTCCCATTTTTGACAAAAAACAACAGAAGACAGTGGCAGGCGGCAAATTGCTGGAAGGTGGAAATGAGATTCCTTTCAGCGTTATTATGGTTGGTGGCAGGAAATATGTGGTTCTGGAAGACTTGATTAAAATGTTCAAAGCTTCTCCCGATTTTTCCAAGAAAAGGAAGGGCATACTTAGAATTAACGGAAAAATTATCGACCACTGGATGATGAGCGGCACAAGAATATACGTATGGCTTGAAGATATAAACAGAGCACTTTCGAAGAAGTATAAATAAAAAAACGGTAACTATTCACCGCAAAAAACGCAGAGGACGCGGAGTTTCAGCATGTTTTATTTACCACAGATAGCACAGAGAGCACTGAGATAGACTGCTGAAGTGGTTAGGGCGCTGTTGTGGTGAGGGTTTACAATCAATTCGCAACAATACAATTGTGGTGCTTTCTTAAATACTCTAAAACATCAGAATGACAATTGTGTAAGTCCTGATATTTTACAAATGCTCAGTCCCCTCTTTTCAGGAATGGCATCTTGCTATGAATATCGAGCCTGGAAGGTTCTCCTATAGTGGGAAGTCTGAGTAGTATCGATATTGTACTATCGGACTATAAATATAAGTGAAAGCCCGATTGCCCCCAGTGTGCCACAGATTAAATATATATAGAAAACCGCCTGTCTCTGTGTAAGCCCTTTCGCAATAAGCTTATGGTGTATGTGTTCCTTGTCGGGAGAAAAAATGGGGCGTTTGCCGACAAACCGTCTTATTATCGCAAATGATGTGTCAATAACGGGAAGTCCCATTATTAGAATTGGTATAAACAGCGCCATAGCCGTTGTTACTTTTAAAGCTCCTATGATCGAGAGTGATGAGAACATAAGCCCCAGGAAAAGAGAACCTGTATCTCCCATGAATATTCTGGCCGGATTGAAATTATAACGCAAAAATCCCAGTGAAGAGCCTGCCAACCCCATCATTAAAAGTGCTACAAAGAAAGGCCCCTTCAGAATGGCGACAATAAAGAAAAGAAGAGCGAATATTGTGGATACTCCAGCCAGTAAACCGTCCAGCCCATCCAGGAGATTAATGGCGTTTGTCAAACCGACTATCCAAAAAATGGTCAGAAACCAGGTGAGCCATATTGGTAGATAGACCAGTCCTATCCCCGGGATTGTGAGAAATGTAATTGCCACATCGAACTTGATCAGGATAACCGCTATGAGTATCTGGGCGACAAGTTTAATCTTTGCGGGCACGTTTATCTTATCATCAACCATTCCCAGAATGACAATCAGGACTCCCCCAATGAATATGCCTGTCAGGTTGCGAATTGTTCTTTCGTCAAGAGCAAGAACCTTATAATTTCTAAAAATTATTATTGAAAGTAAAACCGCAATAAAAAAGGCAACCGCAATTCCAAGCCCGCCCCAGAGAGGAATGGGCTTATCATGAATCTTTCTCTCGTTGGGATTGTCGATTGCGCCGAATTTCACGGCAATTTTCTCCGCCACCGGGGTCAAAATCGCGGATCCTGCCAAGGCGACGCAAAATGTGATAATTAGTGGCAATGATTCCATCATATGATTATACCTGTTTTTTTATATTACCTTATTTACTTGCCATATCTGATCTTATTACAAGTCCGGACAACTGTCAAGATAAAACTAACCATGTTTTTATTTAACATGAATCGAAAAATTCCTCTATTAAGCCATTTCTGATAAATCCTGTCAATTGTTTTGTTGACTTCCTGCCTGCTTCTTATCTTTCATGACATGTATTTTACCGCAAAGACCACAAAGGGTTCAAGGGATTGATGGACCGACGTCTGTTTTTTCTGCAGCGAGACGCCGCAGCTACCGACATTTGTCATAATGGTGGGGGCGGCATCTCGCCGTCCAAATAACGGTGGAGAGAATAAACACCGACTATTCGACATCGGGCGAAGGGACATTCATGTAAATGTTAAAGTATATTTAACAATTTTTCTATTGACATAATGAGCCTGCGGTTATATCTTATAATATAGAAAGGTGTGATTTTTTATGAAGATCCGACCGAATCGTATTTCAGAATATTCATATAATCATAAATCGGGGACGGCCGGGAAGAGAACGGATTCCCGCCGGATCAGAGAAAGTGTTACGCTGGAGTCCGGTGCTGAGGTGGCTCCCGATAAAAAGCTCATGCTAGCCGCCGCAAGGAATAAAGAAAGCTGGAGCGGTGAAAGTTCGGAAACAAAGACATCCTGGCTCTCATCCCTTGGCAGGAAAACGGGATGGATGCTCGCTGGAATCGCGCTTCTGGGAAGTGTCGGCCTTGTGGGATGCAATCCCGGCACAAGCGGCACAGATCAAAAAGAAAATACTCCCATAGAACAGACCATAGATGAAACAGAAGAGAAAACTTCCGAAGCAATGACTGAGAAGTCTGCAACAGATGGGGAAAATGATGGCTCTATTATCGATTACCAGACCCCGCAGGGCAGAAAGTCTTTGAAAGATTGGGCTAAAAAGGCGAAAAAAATTGTCGGTAATCCCAGCGAGGCCGTTCAACTGGTAAAAGAAGCGGCTAAGGAAATTACAAGAGAGAACCTTGAGGAAGTAAAAGACAAAGTTGTAAAAGAAGTAAAAGAATTCATAGAAAAAGACTCGAAGGAAGCAGTGGAAGCCGCTAAAAAGGTGGTTGAGGGTGATAAATCCGAGTTAAAGGAAAATATAAAAGAACTTGTTGAAAAAGGCAAAGAATATGGGCAAAAGAAACTCACCGAGGTAAAAGATGCGACGGATAAAGCAGGCAAAGTCGCCGGAGATGCCAGGGAAACATTAAACGAGGTCCGCGAGGGGTTTAACGGGGGAGAAGCGGAAAAGAATATATCTGTGGAAAAGTAGAATAAGATAGTATTTATTCAGACCACCCCAGGATTTGGGTGGAGGCTGGTCTCCCGACCAGCCTGGAAATGGTATTAAATCGAGGCTACAGTAATACATTTTTGCCCTGTTACCTATTCTTCTTCAGAACTACTCCTCCGATTATTACCGAATCCTCTTTCTGGATAATCACAGGTCTTTCTCCCGGCTCGGACTTTTCAGGAATCATTTCCATTATTTCCTTCTCGGCTTTCATTCTTAAAGCTTTCTCCGGTTTGACGAAGCTTCCGTCAATAGCCTTCACGACGGCTTCCTCCGGGTTTGCCTTGTATTTCTTGATGAAATCAGCGGCAGTGGTGATGGGTTCATAACCCGATTTGGTCTTTTCGTGGAATGTAAGACCCCTTTTGGAACCTTTGATAAAAATATCAAGGGGTTTCACATATTCAGGTCTGAATGTTGACAAAGCGGTCATCCCATCCTGGTATGTCCGGTACATCACCTGGTTTTCCACGCCGTGGAATTTTGTCCCCACAAGCCTGCAAAATGCGTCAGCAGGTTCTAATTGTTTGTATGAGTTGTCCGTAAAAGCCATACCGTTTTTAACGAGAGAACTGAAATGCTCCAGTTTCTCCTGGTTATCCTTGTCCAATCCTGCGGGCATCGTACCTTTTGCACTGATGAAATCGGCGACGCCTTTTTTTAGTTCCTCAGTTATTTCCGGTGGTGGAGGTCCGTTCTTTATCTCCTCCAGGAGTTTCTTTTTGGATTCTATGGATGCTTTAAGCTTCTCCGTCTTATCCTTGCTTCCAAACTTGCCCATAACAGCATACATAGATTCAAGGTTCTTAATATTCTCCCTGAGAGCTTTCATTCCCTGATCATCCCTCTTACTTCCTCCTATTGAAACGGAATCGCCAGGTGTTTTCGAGCCGCCGAGTTTTCTCATGCTGTGAAGTTTGTTACCCCTATTTGACGCATCATGTAGCCTTGATTTTCTTATACTCATAATCCAATTTCCCCTTCCCGGAAGAATTTGACTCTATTTCCATCAGGAGTCAGGCATTTTCCATATAGAATGACATTTGCGTAAATCCTGTTCCATGTTCTTTTCATCCATATAAGTCTATTCTAATATATCAGAACGAAGCACTTAGATCAAGTCAATTATTCCTAAATTGATCATTACATAACTTTGTCCAATTATTTCATAAACAATGAAGATAGATTGACCGGAACTTCCATATCATGCTATTTTGCAAAAATCTGCAAATAGACTTCTTGTTTTTCCATTCCCGCTTGTATCCAGATTCTCATGATTGCTTTACTGTATCCATTTTTTTCCAATTCTACTTGATAATCGCCGGGTTTCAAACTTGTCTTGAGGCAATATTTTATACCACGTGCCTTTTCTTTAATTGATTTTGTCTTTCCGTAGCATCTTCGGCCGATTTTATTATCAATAAAAACAAAACCTTCCGCATTGCTGTAAATTGTTACCGGTATTTTTTTTTGTGTATTTTTCTTGTCGCCAACAAAATCAACGGTTTTATCAGGAGTAGGTTCGTCAGGCTTAAAACGACGGGGGATTAACGGTTTTCCGCCACCTCCATATTTGGGGCGCAACCTCGGCGGAGGCACTTTAAATGAACCTGGAGATGGAGGGACCGCCCCGGAACTCGAAGGAGGACCAACCACTCCCGGCGGCGGAGGCATTGCTCCTGAACTCGAAGGAGGACCAACCGCTCCCGGCGGAGGAGGCATTGCCCCTGAACTCGAAGGAGGACCGACCGCTCCCGGCGGCGGAGGCACAACCCACGAACTTGAAGGAGGACCAACCGCTCCCGGCGGAGGAGGAGCCTGAGGAGGTGGATGAAGAAGCGACGATTTTCGCATATCCTCCATAACTGCGGCGCTGAGAATGGTGGAGGATGGCGACGGTGTCGGATCGGAGGTTTTCTTTGTTTCTGGAGGGAGATATATCGCCAACTCTTGATCTTTGGGGTAACTATAGGAATTAATTAAAACATATAATATCAGGCCGGCGACAACAAGAAGAAGAACCAGACCCCAGAAGAGCTTTCTGGGCTCTCCCTCCTTGTCTTCAACAATCCGAAGACTTCTCTGTTCACCGGGATTATTCTCGTAATTTCTCACTCCTGAAAATCACCTGTCAAAAGATTTTTCATGCCTCCCCGGTTTTATTTTACATCTGTTAACAATCTATGTCAATGTTGATTGTACAGGTTATTTACCTCATTATCACAACGCCATTCTCCCTCATATTAAATGTCATAACGCCATCATTTATCCGGGGAGTGTCTTCCTGTAAAAGGGACGGGAATATTATCTCACGGGGACGATAGTTTATGAAAGATGGGAATTTCACATTCAGCTTCAATTTCTCTGCCGTTAAATTCAGAAAGACTCCTACCGTATCATTTTTCGACTTCAACAAATATGTTAGCGTATGATCCGGATTATCGTCTATCAGGGGGATAATTTCGCCTTCTCTGAATACTGGGTTCTCCTTCCTCAGCTTGATTAATCCCTTGTAAAATTCGAGGGTGCATAGATTTTTGTCTTTCCAATCAATGGGTTGTTTTTCAAAAAGCGACAGGTATTCGGTTTTTCCGATTTCCTGGCCGTTATATACAAGGGGAATTCCCGGGATCGTGAAAACAAAGGCGGCGTATGGACGATAGCCCATCTCGCCAAATACTTTTGAAGCTCGTTTTTGATCATGATTTTCAATAAAATTGAGGGGGAGGTAATTCCTCGGGTATATCTGTTTATTTGAAATAACAAGCTCCAGGAGATCAATCGCCCGCGCATTCCCCTGTTTAACCTGAACCATCTGCCTGTAAAGCTCCGAATGATAATCGGAGTTGAATGCGTTGACGCAGAGATAAGGATTCTCCCATTCCGCAAGCATATAAACATCAGGCTTTATCTTCCTCAATTCCCCGATCGTCTCTTCCCAGAATTCAAGCGGAACCATACCCGCCACATCGCAGCGGTACCCGTCAACATCAAACTCCCTTACCCAGTATAATATGGCGTTTTTCATGTAATTCCAAAGTTCAGGATTGTTGTAATTATTATCTATTACATCACTCCAATCCATATGTCTGCCTGCGGGATTGCCCTGTTCGTCAATGTAAAACCACTTGGGATGTGTCTTTACATTTACATTGTCGTGGGCGGTATGATTTGCGACCATATCTATGAAAAATCGCATTCCCCTGCTGTGAGTCTCCTCCACAAGAAGCTTGAAATCTTCTCCGGTTCCAAGCTGGGGATCTACATCCATGAAATCCCTGGATGAATAGGGACAGCCAAGGGAGCCTTTCCTGTTCAATTCGCCTATGGGATGGATTGGCATGAGCCATATTGCCGTAGCGCCGAGCTCTTTAATATCGTCAAGTAATGGAATAACCCCTTTAAATGTGCCTTCGGGGGAAATATCCCTGACATAAATCTCATATAACACCATTTCTTTCATCCAAGGAGCGGCCGCCGCGCCCTTTAAATCACCACAGTTAAAGCTCAATTGTTTCAGTTTATCTTCCGGATAGATCATATTCACATCCTCCTAACGCCTGAATTTTCCAGTTTCCATATTCCGAAATCGGAGTCTTAATTCATAATTCAAATGCCTGAAATAATTTTTTATTTTAAAGATTGGATCCTCTCGAAGCTTCATTGTTTCATCCTGAAATTTTATGTTTAATTGCCCCGGGTTCCGCCTGAATTCGTCAATATATTCTTTCATAATCGCAGGATGTCCTTTGACATAGGGAATAGCGAGGGCAGATTTTTCCATCAACATGTTATTCTCATCAACATCTTTGATATTGAAGTCCAATCCGTCATATTTATCGTAAAGCTCCCATCTTTTCAGTAAATCTTCCCTTGAGAGCAGGTATCCGTAATGGCAGTATGTGTATCCCGTGGCAATTCTTTTCCCTTTCAGTCCTGTAAGGGTTTCATGTACGGGTCTTTCCCACCTGATATCCGGGTGGAACCTGAAAAAGAGGTTATGCCTTCTTTCAAGGGTTGTGTAGTAATCGAAGGTGAGAATAAACTGGTACATATATCCGTCAATAATGCCGATTTCCCCCGGAACATTTGAAATAAAATCTTTCACAAATGTGGTTAATTGCGGCGGGTGTACTTCGTCACAGTCAAGATACAGGATCCAGAGATTTTCCCCGGATATCTCTTTCTTTTTAATAAGCTCTGAAACCCTGTCAAGACATATATTCCTGGCGGCGGCAAACCCCCCGATTTCTTTAAAATTGGATTGAAGAACATCAACTTTCCCATTCTTATACAGGGAAGTCTTTTTCAACACAGGAATATTCGGATTATCGGGATTATCTGAATTATCGTTTAAAACAACAAAGTCAACCGCTTCGCTTATCGATTCCATACAAAATTTCAAAAATGGCTCAGGGCGATCTCCCATAATAACATTGGCAATAAGATTCATCAATTTTTCACTCGTTTACTTAATAAATTATATTTGTTAAACAGATTGGGATTCTTCCTGAACACTTTATCCCCTGCTTCAAACAAAAGGGCGCATATAGATACCTGGAAGAATTACAGGCTGAGAAATAGTATGATTTATTGGGAATCGGAATACATAAACAGGTTTTTTCTTTTGTCAAATTGAATCCTACAAAGACAAATATTATTCTAAAAGATACTCTTCAATAAAAGTTCTTCAAAAGTTCTTCAACAATTATTCTTTCAGTGTGGTGATGATTATGAAAATAGTTTGGTGCAAACCTGCAATTTCTCTATCTATTTGCATTTCAATCTTAATTATTGTCTTCCTTCTTTTATTGCCTGATATTGCTCTTGCCGGGGAAAAGCTTCCTTCTTTTAACGCCAAGGTTGGCAACAAGCTCTCGCTCGATGCGTATTTAGGGGATTCCCTTTGCTGCGTCATGACGTGGAAAGTCAAATGCAGCTCATGTTTAAAGTCACAGGGCAAGAAGACATATGGAGTTCAAAATTTGAACGACGGCGATTTCAAAACATGCTGGGCGGTGACCAACAAGAACAACGGGATCGGCGAATGGTTCGAGTACCATCTTACTAACTACCAAAAGGCTGGCGGGACTACCAGTTTCTGGGGTTTCAAAGTTGCGAACGGCTACCTTAAAAGCAAGGAATTATGGCTGAAAAACAACAGGGTAAAGCAAATGAGAGTTGATATTAATGGAAAGCCAAAGATATATATAAATCTTGCAGACTCAATGAACAACCAGCGCATATCGTTTCACGACGCCGGACTGATGGTTAAGGATAAGGATGTA
Source organism: Vulcanimicrobiota bacterium (assembly GCA_021107945.1). Lineage (GTDB taxonomy): Bacteria > Vulcanimicrobiota > JAJTBE01 > JAJTBE01 > JAJTBE01 > JAIORV01. Next base: position 54,337 of record JAIORV010000080.1, read on the forward strand.
ATCAGACTGACCATAACGAAGATATATCGGGGGACAAAATATCACGATACATGCATAACCGAAATTGTCCCCATGGGAGCGTTGTGAGGGAGCGGAAATATGAAAGATAATTGCCCCCGGAATCGGGAATTTACAGTCTATGTCCCCGCTACATCGGCAAATCTGGGACCCGGATATGATGTTATCGGGGTGGCTCTGGACATTTATAACGAGTTTCATGTAACAATGGGAGGCACAAAAAAACTTGATATTGAAATAGAGGGCGAGGGAGCAGATGCTATCCCGCGCGATGAAAATAACCTTATTTACAAAAGCACGCTTGCCGGTTGTAAAATGGCCGGTGTCGGAGTACCAAACATCAGGATTCATCAGAAAAATGCAATCCCGCTAAACCGTGGCATGGGATCAAGCGCAACGGCGGTTCTGGGGGGATTGATGATCGCAAGGGAAATTGCCGGCGACAGGTTGGAGGCGGATGATATGATCTCGCTTGCCATTGATATCGAGGGGCATCCCGACAACCTTATGGCGGCGTATATGGGCGGCGTTGTTATCAATTATAAGAGGGATGGAATTTACAGGGGCGTGAAGTTCATTCCCCCGGAGCCCCTCAGAGCTGTCCTCGTTGTTCCCGATATACAAGTTAGCACGAAAATGGCAAGGGAGCTTCTTCCTGACTCATACAAGATAAAAGATGTCGTTTCCAACCTTGGAAATATATCGCTCCTGATTCACGCCCTGCACACAGGGCAATACCGATTGCTCAGGGAGGCGATGGAGGATACAATCCACCAGCCATATCGAGCGGAGTTGATACCCGGATTTAATGATGTGGTTGAATCGGCGAAAAAGAGCGGGGCATGGGGTTGTGCCATAAGCGGCTCCGGCTCAACAGTAATTGCATTTTGCAGTGAAAACGGAAACGAGATTGCAGAGGCAATGAAAAATGCGTTCAAAAAGCATTCGGTCAACAGCGTCAGCATGATAACGGATATCTCGGATAAGGGAGCATGTTTAGAGGTCGGATAAATTTTTACCACGAAGGCACAGAGAATTTATAAGCTCCGCGTCCTCTGCGATCTCTGCGTTGAAAAATACATCAATAAACCCTGCCGCTGCCTTTTATTGAAAATGATCTCTTCCTGAAATCCTTCCCAAGGTATAAATCAACTTTGTTCAATTTCACCACGCCATAGCAAGATCGGACACCCTTTAAATACTTGTCGGCATAATAGTCGTCGAGGAAAAGAGTGTCTCCACTCTTTGTATAGAGGATATAAGTGGTTTTGGGTGTGCTATAACTGCTCCTGTATGATGAACTTTTCCGACTGCTGGAGCTCCTGCGACTGCCGGAGCTTTTGCCGCCCGTGGTCATGGAGGAAACAGTCAATTTCTGTAATGCTTTAATATCATATTTATAGGTTTTATACTTCTTTTTCCTGCCATAGGAATATTCCCGGTATATTGTAAGCTTGTTTCCCGATCTCTTTCCCCAGTACCATTTTTTCGTGGAAAGGTAATGAGACCCTGATATCACGAAAAGAGTCCCCTTGTGAGGTTTCACTACATAACCGCTGGAACTCCCTCCATAGATATAATATTGTTGCTTATCTGATGTTGGGAATGGAACGGAAGAGGAGGTGGAAGTGGAAGAAGCAGGTGAAGTAACTTTTTTTGACGTTGTTCGACTCTTGCGATCTGCCATACTCCGGATGGTTTTTTCCTGTTCTTTTGCCTTTCTTCCGATTTCGCCATTGGGATCCAGTCTTATAGCTTCCCGGTAATCCCTGAGAGCATAGCTGTAATTTCTCTCTTCGCGACATACATTTCCCCTCAAATACAGGGCTTTTGCATTGGAGGGATCCATTTTTGCCGCTTTTGTGAGGTCATATCTTGCCCTGGTAAAATTTCTCCTTACGCTATGATATTCGCCTCTGTCAATATATGCATTAAGAAGGGCTTTTTCGATCTTCGGGTTCTTATGCCTGAAAAACATATCCGCTTTTTCAAGATCCGATACGAATTCATCGATTTTTTTATTTTGGGACTTGTTTTTCGCCGATTTTATGATATTGGCGGCAATTTCCCCATAAATCTCCTTTGTTTTTTCATCTATATCCGGCGAAAGGCTCTTGTGCTTTTTGAGATCCGCAATCGCTTCCTCCGTCTTTCCAAGAGATGTGAGAGAGACTGCCCTTCCAAGATAAAACCGGGGGTCCTTTTTTGTCTGGATTGCCTTTGTTAACAGCATCACAGACTTCTGATCCTCACCCTTTTCGTGACAGGAAAGTCCCACCTGATATAGTATATCGCCAGATGACTTCTCCGAATGGTCCGGATTAATCTTGAATGCCTGCTCGAAATCACTCGCCGCCTCTACAGGCTGATTATTCTCGGCTTTTAGCAGTGCACGTTGATAATATGCATCGGAAAGATCGGGATTTACGCTTCCCTTGAGCTTGCCATTTTTGTCAAGACGCTTTGCCCTGTTGAGGTTGGTTATGGCCTCGTCGTAATTTTTTTGGTGATAATTTGAACTTCCCAGGTAATAATATAATTCGGGATTCTTCTTCTCAACGGCGGCGGCATTTTTGAAAGAGTTGATTGCCGCCCCGTATTTGCCTTCTTTGTATTCTTTTTTTCCATTGCCAAGATAGTGCTCGGTAAGCATTCCCGGCCCTGCAAACAATAAATAGACAATAAAACTTAGGATTAACAGTATAATTACTGCAGGCAAAATAGGGAAAGGCTTTTTTTCTTTCCGGTCATATGATTTAAAATCATAATCCTTTGCGTTATAATCCTTCGTGTCATATTCCCTTTGCCGCCTGGCGGTTTCGTTGTCATACTTGTCGTTTGTTACCGTGGATGATACCGACGATTTTTGATAATCTTGGGGAGTTGTATGCGAAGGAGGCGGCATGGTATCTGCCTTCCGCAAATTTTCCCTTGAAGACCGTAATGGCCTCGGTCTTGTTCCCGGAATCGGCGGCGGGGCTATAAGCTCAACTTTTATAGGTTCCTGTCCCGGCCTGTATGTATATTTATATATGTCGGATTTGGATTCGTTATCCATTGGAAAAGCATCTGTTTGGGGAGATGGGGTTTCAGGAATGTCGGCATCAAAACGATCCTCTTTAAATTCTTCAAGTGTGGCACCGCATTTCGAGCATACCCCTCCACAACTTGAGACATCATTTTTATATCCACACTGGTGACAGAAGGAACAGAAACTTGTATCAACAACCGCTCCTTCCGCCACTTCCAATGGCAATCCGCAGTTTATGCAAATACCGCCGACTGATTGCGGGTCATTTTTTGCGCCACATTCCGGGCAATAAGGATTATACATATTCTTAGCTCACTTTATAGAATATATTGACTTAAATCCTGATCTTCAACGATATCTTTCAATTTCTTGTTTACATATTTCTTATCAATGGTTATTTTTTTCACTTTAATGTCGGGGGCGTCGTAGGCTATCTCCTCAAGCAACTTCTCCATAACTGTATGAAGTCTCCGGGCGCCGATGTTTTCTGTTGTTTCGTTCACGGTCTGACACAAGCTTGCCAATTCCTCGACTCCCGACTTGGCGAATTTGAGATTCACACCCTCGGTGCCCATAAGTGCCATATACTGTTTTACAAGAGCGTTTTTAGGCTCGGTGAGGATTCGCACAAAATCATCTCTGTTAAGACTGGTTAACTCAACCCTGATTGGGAAGCGTCCCTGTAGTTCGGGAATAAGATCCGAGGGTTTTGATACATTGAATGCTCCCGCAGAAATAAAGAGAATATGATTTGTTCTTACAGGGCCGTATTTTGTAATCACAGTTGTCCCCTCGACAATAGGCAGAAGGTCTCTCTGCACTCCCTCTCTTGAGACATCGGGGCCATGTCCTTTTTCCCGTCCTGCAATTTTATCCATCTCGTCGAGAAAAATTATGCCATGCTGTTCAACCTTTTGTACAGCTATACGCTTGACCTCATCACGGTCAATCATTCTCTTTGCCTCTTCATGTTGAATGAGTTGCCTTGCCTCGGTGACTTTCATCTTTCTGGACATTTTTTTCTTGGGAAAAATATTGCCAAGTATGCTCTGGAAATCAACTCCCATCTCTTCAAGACCTGCCTGTGAAAATACACTTATTGTATCGACAGAGGGATTTTCTTCCACTTCAACCTCCACATATTCGTCGTCCATCTCACCGGATTCAACTTTCTTGCGAAGCTCCTCTTTTTTTGATTCCCTTTCATTCTCAGAATCCTCGTCTCCAAGATTGTCTTCCTCTTCATCATCGAATTCTTCAAACCTCTCGGCTTGAGTATTTGATGGAGAAAGACTTCCCAGGATCATCTGAAACGGGTTTGTTACTTCCTTCTCCTGTTTGGGCATCAGTGCATCAACAATAAAATCAACAGCCCTTTCCGCCGCCTTCTCCTGTACCTTTTTCATCTTCTCAACCTGGATAATTCGTATTCCAATTTCAGTAAGATCCCTGACCATCGATTCGACATCGCGCCCTACATAACCCACCTCAGTATATTTGGTTGCTTCGACTTTGATGAACGGAGCATTGGAAAGCCTGGCGAGTCTTCGGGCTATCTCTGTCTTGCCGACACCGGTGGGACCAATCATCAGGATATTTTTCGGGATAATTTCCTCCTGCATCTCCTCGGGAAGGAGACTTCTCCTATACCTGTTTCGAAGGGCAATTGCCACTGATTTCTTTGCATTCTTCTGCCCCACAATATATTTATCCAGCTCTTCCACTATTTTTTTAGGAGTTAGAAGAGCCATCTGATTCAAATTATCTTCAATTTCATCTTTTTGTCGAGTACTTTTTTTAGCAATCTTCTTTTTGCTTCCTTCTTTCTTTTTAGCACTTTTTTTAGTAAACTTCTTTTTGCTTCCTTCTTTCTTTTGAGTGCTTTTTTTAGTAACCTTCTCTTTGCTTTCTTCTTTTATCGCCATATTATATACCTCCTGAAGTTATATTCTTAAATACTAAGTCCCATTTTGTATAATCAGCATCTTGCTATTAAGATGAAGACTGTCAACTTCCCAAGTAGGGAGTGTTTTCAATAAAAGGTCTCCCGTTTCTGAATCTCTCTCTCCGGGTTCAAAAAACTATTCTTTATATTATTAGATTCCCCTCCCATATCTCAATTGATCGGAAAGTTAATAAAGATAGGACTTACGCAATTTCAGGAAAGAAATATGTGTAAAACTGTCATGTTATGCTGAATGGAATACGATATATATCTTTTCTGAATAAATCCAGGTAGGAACACATTTCACTTACCTGCGATGTCTTCCGTAGCGAACATAGAGATATCAACATTATTTTCTCCGGCAATCCCCGTTCTGGCTTGTACTTCTTTCATTATTTCATACCATTTCTTACAAAGTGGGCAGTACTCGATGTGTCTTTGGAATATATTCCCCTCGTTTTCGTCCAACTCACCTGTTATCAAGCCAAATATCCGGTTCATATCGGGACATCCCGGCGAATGTATGGGATCCTCGACTGGAAGCTTTTCAAGAATGCGATGTCTGCAGGACTTGAAATACTGATTTTGGGGGTCAAGTTTTACCGCCATCTCGATATTGTCTATCGCCAGGTCAAAGTCTTTCATCCGGGAGCGAAGTCTGCCCCTGTGGAAGCACATTCTTTCATCGTCCCTATTATAGGCGAAAATCTTGTTCAGCAGGTAATAGGTGCTTTCGAACTCATCATACCTGTCAAGTAGCAGAGACATAATATATAGGATTTCCCTGAAGTTGGGGTCGCCGCTCGCCGCCTTTCTCCAGCGGTCTGCGGCAGGAATCTTCGATAACTCGACAACCGCTCTTGCGTGAAATGTAATATCTTCCGGCGAAAAATTGAACTCATCGGTACAAAATATGGGTGCAAGTGCTTGCAACGAAAGCCTGCGGAATTTTGAAATGGGACCTTCTTCTTTGCCGGACTGGCGCAACTGCCTTTCTGAAACAATAAAATTAGGATGATCTGCCAATTCCCGCAGATCTATCAGGTTTGTAATTCCGGTGCAGGAGGCGGAAATAATCTGGAAAAATTTCACCCCGCGCGTCGGGTGTCTTCGATCAACCCAGAAGCTTGCTTTATCACTATCTTTCTCCATCGAGAATATCCATTCGAGACTACCGGGCATGGGCACTTTCAAATAATCTTCACCAGGCATCTCCCTGGATACAATAAAGTATGGAAGACCGGTATCAGGACGAGTCAGCAACTTCTTCAAAAGACTATTATATTTCTCCGCCATTTCAAGTCTTGTTGGGAACAGCTTTTCCATGCCCGGCGCAATCCGTTCCCGCGCTGATTTTTCCACGAGATCCCAGACGCGGTCCCGTACAATCTCCAGGAGACTCCTGCCGGTTTCCACCTGTCTTGGCGCATTACTTCCCTGGAGGTCTTTTTTTATGTCATCAATAAATTCGTGTATTGTTATTCCGCAAGGTAAGTCTCCATCTCTTATTACCCCTGGCATTGCCTGTGAAAACTCATCCAGTTTCCTTTTGAAGCAATCAGGGCATAGATACTCAAAACGTTTTAAGGAGTAATAACTTCTGGATTCAAGCGACTTTCTGCAGATTTTGCAAAACGGCAATTCGATCACCTTCATATATAGAAATCACTTCTTCTCTTTTCCCTCTATTATTTTCTTTATCCTTTTGTCTTCACTTATCAGTTTCAAATCCATATCTTGATTGATAAGTTTTTTATCATTAAATTTCAATTCCAGGGCTTTATCAAGATGCTTTTTTGCAAGTTTTTCTCTTCTCATTTTATAATAACACACCGCAAGACCATAATTCGCATATTCAACGGTCTCCCCACGCTGAATATTATCGGAATACTTTACAGTAGCTTCACTGTAATTTCCATTGGCATAACAGGCTCTGGCAAAGGTATCAACAATCGCCGGGTTTCCGGGAGAATAATTATAAGCTTTACGGGCAAATTTTAACGCCTCTTTCGGTTTGTAACAACCGCTTTTATCAGGCGCAATCAGGTACATCCATGCAAGGCCGTTCAGACTATTGGCGTCATTATACCTTATTGCAAGCGCTCTTTTATATTCATCCTCTGCACGTTTGTATTTCCCGATCTCTGAATAAAGCAGTCCAAGGGTGAAATATATCCTGTTCGAGTTAGGATCCACCGTCAACGCTTGCTCCATAACCTCAATGCCTTTTTTGAATTCTTTGTGACGCCTGTAATAACCTGAAAGGGCGAAGTATGATTCCAGGTTGTTTCCAAGCTTGTCTTTTGCAAGCTCAAGGATCTTCTCGGCTTTGTGAGGTTGCTTACGTTTTTCATAAAATTGGCTTACTGCAAGGTATGTATCAATGTCATCAGGATATGTGGACATGTAACGGTTCAGAATTTTATCCGCCTTCTCGTCGTTCTGCTCCTTTTCATAAACGGATAACAGCCTGTCAAAAATCAACTTATGAGGTTTCTCAATTCTCAGCGCCGATTCAAGGACTTTCCGCGCCTCCTCATTTTTTTTCATGCTCAAATAGTAATCTGCAAGAAGTCTGAATGCAACTGGATCTATGGGGTCATCCGATTCAATGGTGGATTTCTTGAGAAGTGCTATTGCCGACTGTTTTTCTCCGCTGTCCCAGAGTATCTCCGCAAGATGTTTCCTGGCGGTTGGATGGTTTTTATCCATCTCCAATGTTTTTTGAAATTCTTTTTTGGCCTGCTCATTCTCGCCCCTGGCTTTATAGACAAGCCCGACGTTAAAATGAAACCTTACATCGTCAGGAGCAAGTTCGGAGGCCTGTTTGTAATATTTAAGTGCGTTTTTGTAGTCTTTTGTTACATAGCTTATATGCCCCAGTCGTGTAACAGCATGCAGGTCGTCGGGTTTAATTTCGAGTGCGCGGGCATACTTATCCCCGGACTCATTGTAGTCCGTCTTTTTGAATGCCTGCTCTGCATCTTTCATCAATTGCCCGTGCAGCAAGTTATTATATTGCGGCAATCCGATAAAAATAATAAGAGCGATGAATGAAATAAGAGCAAGGATTATAAGAAAATTCTTCAATGTAGATCCCCCTGTCATATTTAACGTTAATAGGGAGAAAGCTTGGGTTTCAGTGCGCCTACAAACGGGAGATTTCGATATTTCTGATGGAAGTCCAGCCCGTAACCGACCACAAATTTATCCGGTAAAATAAATCCCGTATAATCGCATTCAATATCGAGGGTTCTGCTATAAGGCTTTTCAAAAAGCGTGCAGATTCGAATTGAAGCGGGTTCTCTGAGTTTTAATACATCAACAACATAATGCAGAGATTCACCCATATCAATCATGTCTTCTACAACAAGCAGGTGTTTTTTGAATATGGGATGATCAAGGTCTTTAATAATCTTGACTTCCCCTGAAGATCCCGCCTTTCCCCTTGAAAGAACAAGAAAATCGATTGTGAAGTTAATGTCTGTCAATTTGCGGGTTAGATCGGCAAGAAACACCGCCGCTCCCCTCAAAATTGAAACAACGCACAAATCCTTGCCACGATAGTCGGCGGTAATACGGGAAGCCAACTCTCCGACTTTTTTGTCTATTTCCTCTTTGGTATATAAAACCTTTTCTATGTCATCAAGCATGTTTGTCACCACCATTTTTTTCTACCCACAATTTCAAAACCCTCTTTGTATGAGGAGTCATTCTGAACAGTCTTGATTGCCTGTGTCCTGCAATCCATAATATTTCCCTGCCACAGAGGATTATCGGAATGCTGTTTCTCTGTGCTCGGGGAATCTTCTTATCGATAAAATAATCCTTTACTTTCTTTATCCCTTTCATCCCGATTGGAGAAAACCTATCGCCGGGCTTCCTTGTTCTGAGCTGGAATTCTTTTCCATCGCATTTATCAAAATCAATGAATATCGTAAAGGGATTCACGGAATCCAGCGAGGGTCTTTCTTCCAGTATTTCCCCTCCAATCACAACATTCCATTCTTTTGAAATATTACTACCGGGAATTCTTAAGATGAGATCGGGAAGTTCGACTTCATCCGACTTCATTTTTTTACTGATTACAAGAAATTCATATTCCTTTTCTGCCCTGATATTCCCCGGGAGCTGAATTGAAGATCCCGAGGGTTTCAAAAGGAGGTTGAATAAATTTTGCGTATGAAAATATGTCAGGTCTTTCATGCTGCCGGTAAAGCGGCATACAAGCTCCCTTAAAAGATGTTTCATTATATATGGCGCTGTTGACGACACTCCGGAAAGATTAAGTCTCGCCTCGTTTTTTTTAATCACCGCGAACTTGTCCAGGTGGGAATCCGTTATCTGTTTCAGATAAACCATCTCTTCCTGAAATATTGCGGCAGTTCGACACAGGGCGGACTCCAGATTTGGATTAAATTCCGTTTTAAGTAAGGGAATAAGAATATTTCTGACCCTGTTTCTTAACATGTCGGTTTCGAAATTCGTATGGTCCACCATATATTTTATCTTATATTCCTGGAGATATCTTAATATTTCTTCTTTTCGCGTATCCAAAAGAGGCCTTACAATAAAACCCTCATATTCAGGATGAATTCCTGCCAGTCCTCTTTTCCCGGCTCCCGTAATCAGCCTGAGTAAAACGGTCTCCGCCTGATCGTCGGCGGTGTGCCCGGTTGCGACTTTACTTGCTTCAAATTCTTTCATTGCCTTCTTATAAGCCGACAGGCGAATTTCTCTTCCGGCTTCCTCGGTTGACAGTCCTTTTCGCTTTGCATAACCGGGGGCGTCATGTTCAAAGATCCTGACGGGGAGACTTAAACTGTCGCAAGTTTTTTCAACAAATTCACTGTCCCTGTCCGCATATTTTCCTCTGATACCATGATGAATATGTGTGGCAAATAAATCTATTTCAAGACTTTCTCTTAATCGATGAAGGGCATAAAGAAGAAAGACCGAGTCCGGACCTCCTGATAGAGCGACAATTACTCGATCTTTTTTTTGTATCATATTATACTTACTTATTGTATCAAGAATCTTTCGGAAGATATCTTCCATTCGTTTCATAATCTTTGAAATCCTATTTACCCTCTACGGGCTCACTTATGACGCCGACAGCGGTTCCGGCAACCCCGCCGACAATTGCGGCTATACTTCCACCATGAATAGCCATTGCCCCGACGAACTGGGATGCAAAAGCGGTCCCCATACCGGTGGTTCCTGTGAACAATCCCCCAATATCCAGAAGGCAAGCAATCGGCGAACCCACAATCGCTGCGAAGACTGCTCCGCCAAGGGCTCCTCCGATTGCGCCTACGGCAATTCCTAAGCCCGCCCATTTGAGGATTCCCTTGGTTGTGTCGGACTTTAGAATATCTCTTACCTTATTCCCTGTTTTTATAAAGAATTTCTTTACTCCACCGTCGGGCTTTGCCTCCGACCTGCCTATTACAGCCTTGTCTATAGGCATGGATTGTGTCTTTTCAGCCTTTGGCAATGTTATTGCGGTGTCGATGGGAATTCTTGTAGTATCCATTCTTCTTATTGCATCAAATGCCATTTTATGTTCCCCTTTCGATGTCTATACTCGCATTTTAGCACATGATTCCAAAGAAATGTATTACATTTTTGTTAAAAATCTGGTAATTTTCACTATTACTCATCTCTAACGTCTTATTTTTCGTCGGGTTTGTGTCGATTCACCTCATATGGTAATCTGTTGTTTGGGCCACGGGACGCCACCCCCACAATCATAACAATGTCGGTAGCTGCGGCGTCTCGCCGCAGTTCAAAAAGGATAATACTTATATAAATATCTTATAGTTATCTAAATTGCAAATTGAGTTATAACTCTTTATTCTTTGCGGTTAATCGAAACTAATTATCACAACAAGAAGGACTTGAAAAGGAGGACACAGAAACATTCAGAAGATATTTAGAGAAATTAAGGGAAGGGGTGAAACTTAGGATTTAACTCGGGAATTTACATAATAATAAAATATTCACAGGAGGTTTGGTAAATGAGCAAGAAATTCAGAGGAATTTTATACGTTTCTCTTGTCCTGGTCTGGGTTATCGCCATCCTTGTAGGGTGTAGCAGCGGAGGAGGCAACGGAGACGGTGTCGTTTCTCCCACACCCTCGGTGGGCTGGACTCCCCAGGACACGGGGACAACCAACAATCTTTCAAGGGTCAGCTTCATCAACAGCAATCAAGGCTGGGCATGCGGCGGTAATGGTACCATTCTTCGAACCCTGGATGGAGGAACAACTTGGAACGCACAAGTAACGGGCGTTGCAACTGATCTTCAAGGTATCAAGTTCATAAGTGCCACCCAGGGATGGGCTGTCGGAAGTACCGGAACCATTCTCTCAACCGGTGACGGTGGCAGCAACTGGACTATACTGACAATGCAAGGACGCCAGATGACGGAGAACCTTCATTCGATTTACACAGATTCCACACTTTATCCATATATGTGGACCTGTGGCGATAGCGGCGCCGTCTATTTTTCCGATAACGCCGGTGCGTCCTGGACGAAACAGACCACATCGGTAACTTCAAATCTTTATGACATTGCCTTCGATCCAACCGGACTGTATGGATTAGCAGTCGGAGCCAATGGAACAATAATTCGCACAACAAACGGTGGTTCCACATGGTCACAGGATACTTCGGGAACAACCAACACTCTCTATTCCATAGGTGGACATGAAATCAGCATTTCTGCCGTCAGGATATGGATAGTTGGAGCCGGTGGAACAATACTTAGAGGAGATATGTCCCTGAGCGGAGCCGATGCCAGGCAGGTGTCGTGGGCTCAGCAGACCTCAGGGGTAACTTCGGACCTCTATGGTGTGAGTTTCGTAGATTCCTCAAGAGGCTGGGCAGTAGGATCCAGCGGTGTAATACTGACAACGACCAACGGAGGCTCAACATGGTCACAGCAGGATTCAGGATTTTCAGGAGCCTTCTATGGAGTTTACTTCTATGACTCAAACAATGGTTGGATATGTGGACAGAACGGGACGATGCTTCATACGACTTCAGGCGGAAGCCCGACTCCACAACCGACAAGCACAGCAACACCCACAGTAACACCGACTGTAACACCAACGGTAACACCCACGGTAACACCCACGGTAACACCCACGGTAACACCCACGGTAACACCAACAGTAACACCGACTCCCACTCCAACCCACGGATGGCAACGCCAGAATCCGCTGGGATTGAAGGATGTATGTGTTGCAGCTGCTGTTACTAACGGATGGGCAGTTGGAGACGGGGGAGTTATTGTTTTCACCCTTAATACAGGAACAAATTGGATCGAACAGACATCCAACACCAGCAAAAACCTATGGGGCGTTCATTTCGTTAACGCAACAAATGGCTGGGTAGTAGGAGAAGACGGCACCATTAAAAACACCACAAACGGCGGAGTGGGTGTAAATGGATGGTCTTCACAGACCGCAGGAACCTCAAGTCATCTGTATGATGTACATTTCGTTGATAATTCAAACGGATGGGCAGTAGGAGCCGGCGGAACCGTAACTCACACAGCTACCGGAGGAGCCACATGGGCTACTCAGAGCTCGAAAGTTTCAACAAACCTGCATGGTGTTCACTTCATTAATGCAACCACAGGCTGGGCAGTTGGAGCAGGCGGAAAAATCACAGCAACCGCCGATGGAGGAACTACATGGGCAACTCAAACCTCACCCACTACCAATGATTTGTGGGAAGTCAACTTCGTGTCTGCAACTCATGGATGGGCATGTGGCGACAACGGTACAATAATTGTCACCACAAACGGTGGTCTTAACTGGGCAAAACAGAACTCAACAACTGCCACCAACCTGAGAGGCCTTCACTTCACAAAGGTAGCAATCGGGCCGGTTTACCATGGACTTGCCACAGGCGCAGGCGGAATTCTATTGCAAACTCACGATGGCGGAACAACCTGGGGTTCTGTTGCATCTGGAACTACCGAGAACCTCTGGGGCGTTTATATCCTGGGCACAGCCGCCGCTGACGATGGCTGGGCTGTGGGCAATAAGCATAGCATAGTCTATATCCAGAATAGTGAAACTGCCCCACCAGCCCCCATAGCAATTCAAACCACCAGCACCATATTGGAGTTGATTCAGGGGATTCACTTTGTTGATGATTCTACTGGATGGGTCGTTGGTGACAAATATAACGCCGCTTTGCCTGGACTTATCAGGAAAACCACAGATGGCGGGGCAAGTTGGACAATACAGCAGAATGCATCTGCAACTGCCAATAACCTTAACCTGCATAAAGTATTCGCTATAAGTGCTACAAATGTTGTTGCAGTTGGCGAAGATGCCGGCGGTGACTTTACTATCCTTCGAACAACTGATGGTGGAACCAACTGGACTGATGTGGGAGTTGGAGTCGGGGTTGCACAGAACCTTAACGATGTTCACTTCCCTTCAACTACTGTTGGATATGTTGTGGGAGAAGCCGGACTTGCTCCGAACACCATTTATAAATCAATCAATGCCGGAGCCACTTGGGCTTTAGTAGCAGTGGACCCCGTTTTTGGCGGAGGCGGATTCCTTACTCTTACCGGAGTACACTTCACCAGCGCAACAAATGGTTATGTCTGCGGTCTTGTTGATGCCGGAACGGGTAATGGCGCAATAGCCCACACTACTGACGGAGGAGCGGTCCTTGCCTGGACAATCCAGGATTCAACCGTGGCGCAACAGCTGAATGATATTTTCTTTGTGAGCACAACTGCCGGATGGGCTGTAGGCAACGCTAATACTGTCGTACTTACGACTGACGGCGGAACAACCTGGAAGACACCGGCAGTTGCCGGAGGCGTCAATCCCGTTGCGGGAACCAATTACAAGAGTGTCTTTTTTGCCAGTGCCACTACCGGATGGATATGTGATGACACAGGTGTTGTTCTCAAAACAACCGATGGCGGTTTAAACTGGACAGTTCAAACCACAAATGTTAACAGCGCATTCAGCCAAATCTTCTTCAGAAGTACGACTACTGGTTGGGCTGTAGGCAGCAGTGGTATCCTGCTTAATACAAACAATGGCGGCATATAGATTAGATTCTCGATTAGGACATAGAATATAATCGAATGATTGCTAAATAATAAGTGGAGGGGCATTTAAGCCTCTCCACTTTTTTTGGGTGTTATGTTAAAAATGGTAACTATAGAAACGTAGCGCGGGTTTTTAAACCCGCTAATAATCCCGATAAATGTTGCGAAAAACAATCAAAATATGCCGCCTGACATTGTGATAAATTATCAAACCTAAAGGTTTGAGCTACGAGGTTTGAGCTACGAGGTTTGAACAAATCCACCAAAATAAAAAACGGGATTATCTCCCGTTTTTTTTATATACTTTAAATTATTGTCGGTTTAAAGTTGTAAGCTAGTCTTCCTTGACAACCTGGTCAATAAGCTTTTCCGCTTCTTCTTCGGAAATCTCCTTTACAAAGCTGACTTCACTTGAGAGTATCTTCCTTGTCTGTTTGAGCATGGACTCTTCCTTGGCGGAGAGTTTCTTGCTCTTTTTCAACTCTGACAGATCCTTTATAACGGCAGCCAGATTGTAAATATCTGACGATTTGATTCGTTTCATGTTGAAATTATATCTTTCAGATGAGCGAAGGGGAAGTTTGTTATTGCATTTTTTCATGTACTTGAAAACTTTGGGGATTTCATCTTGAGAAACGAGACCGCGAATGAGACTCTTGTTCAATTCCAGGTTAACCATGATCTTAAGCCGGTCGTTGTTGAAGTAGATTTCAGAGAACCTGCCGATTTTTCCCAGGATCTCCTTTTCTTCGATTTTCTTCACCGTTCCGATCCCGTGAAGGGGATGTATTACCTTTTGTCCAATTTCGTATCCTGACATTGTACTTCAGACTCCTATCTATTTTCTCTATTACCATTATATCATTATACAGGAGCCCATACAAGACGAATACTTAGTGTTAATGTTACGATTTCGTTAACAATCTGACATGATTAGACATTAAATACCCGATAACATATTTCCAATTTCATAGTATCTTTATAAGTCGTCCCTGTATAATGACCTTCTTCACCTTGCAAGTTGATACAATAACACTAAAGAAAAAATTTGCTAACCTTTTATACTTCTCAAATATTATATTCTCTTCGTGTAGATGAAACACTTTTTTACAATTTAATCCCTCTGTCGCATAATCTTCTCAAGTGTGTCGGGAGAGAGAGCGGGGTGGACGGCCTTCTTTGTAGTCAGAGTCAACGTTGCAACCGATATCCCCATCTGTATTGACTCGTAAACCGATTTTCCTTTGCATAGCCCATAAATCATCCCCGCAACCAGGGAATCACCCGCACCGACGGAATCCTCCACCACTGTCGATATTGATGAGATAAAACGCTTTAAATTCTTCGAGGCAAGATAGACACCCTCAGCCCCCAAGGTAATTATAGCGTATTTGACCCCCTTCTCAAGGATTGCATCCCCCACATTCATAACACCCTTTGCGCCGCCTTCAATTTCAAGCCCGGACAGCACCTCGGCCTCTTCCCTGTTAGGAGTTACTATTGATATCCTGTCAAGATAGGGCAATAGATTACCGGCTTTATCAACAGACACAGGCTCCACACAGACAGGTATATTATTCTCTACACCCAAATCCAGTATATAATCCATACTGTCAGATGGAATATCTGCATCCAGAATTATATAATCGGCGGAAAGCAGTATCTCTTCCTTTGTCTTTAAGAATTCAGGAGTTATTGCAGATAGAATTGACATGTCGGAAATTGCGTTTATGAGGTCTCCCCGGTGATTCATTATGGCAAGGAAAAGACTTGACGGGAATTTGTCAGTAAATATGGAATTCTCGAAGTTGACACCGGACGCTATGGTCTTCCTTACAAGAAAATCCGAGAACGGATCCTTTGAAACCGCGGATATCAAAGAAGTTTTTATCTTCAGGCGGGCAAGATTCTCCGCAACATTTCTCCCTACTCCTCCTGCGCTTATCTCGATTTTACCGGGGTTTGACGTATAAGGCGCAAGCGTCTTGAAAGACTTCCCCTTTATATCCATATTAATCGCACCGACGACTACTACATGAGGTTCCTTTTCCATCTGCTTCCTCCCAAAAAAGAGATTTCCATGTAATTCTGGAAAACGGGTGATATTCCTTCTGATTTTAAGTCGGACAATGTTTAATTCACCGCAGAGTTCGCAGACCAAAAAGTCCCAAATCACGTAGCGTGGGTCTTCAGACCCGCCAATCATCTATTAAATAATGTCTTGTTCTTTGGGCGGCGAGACGCCACCCCCACCTTCACTCCAACTCCCACTATTATTACAACATCGGTGGCTGCGGCGTCTCGCCGCAGATCAAAAAGGATCATACCTATTAGAAACAGCTAATATTTTCAATGAGGAATCTACAAAGGAGGA
The DNA here is from genome assembly GCA_021107945.1 of Vulcanimicrobiota bacterium. GTDB lineage: Bacteria > Vulcanimicrobiota > JAJTBE01 > JAJTBE01 > JAJTBE01 > JAIORV01. Next base: position 70,796 of record JAIORV010000080.1, read on the forward strand.
ACCTGCATATTTATAGAACAAAAAGACATGCCCAAAATAAACATCATCTATTCTCACATTTACTTATGTTATTATTGAGAATAACAATATAGCTGATTTTTATTATGGCATTTGAGTATGTTTTTATTTCAGGGATGATTGATTTAAGGGGTGATTTGTTTAAATGAAGAAAAATATTAGAATGATCTCAGGAATTATGATTTTTAGCTTGATACTTCTTTTTGTGCAGATCCCAAAAATGGGAATGGCAGGAGCAAAGAAAAAGAGTAAAGCAAAGAACCCGGTTATTCAGATAATTGCACCAATAAATGGATGCTGTATCACGCTTGGTGAGGAACTTGAAATTATGATTATCGTCAGGAAAGGGCTAAAATTGAAATCGGTTTCAGTCCTTTGCAACGAGCGAGGCATAGGCATGACTGACAAATCGCCATACGTCATAAAGTGGGATACAAGCAAATTCAAAGCCGGCACTTTTTCTCTCATAGCCAATGTACATCTGGACGATGGAAGGACGATTCCATCATCTCCCGTAGAAATCACTCTTGAGGGTACTCCGGAACCCCTGGCGCCGGCGGGAGCTGTTGTCAAGGAAGGCACTCCCATCATACTGGTGACAGAGCAGGAGATGGTTTCAGGAAAAGTCAAGAAAGGCTCCGTTATTCATTTCCGCGTGGACAAGGATATAATCGGTCCCGACGGTCAAATATTAATCCCTTATGATTCCACTGCCTACGGGAAAGTTCTGGCATCAAGGTCACATGGGATGTTTGGAAGACCCGGAAAACTGGATTTTGCCCTGGAATCAGTAAATGCTGCCGATGGCACTTCTGTACCGTTAAGAGCGTTTCGGGATTCCACGGGACGCGATGCCGGAGGTCTGGTTATAGTTGGAGGATTATTAATCTCACCTCTTTTTGTCCTTTTCTGTGGGCGCAATGTCGAGATTCCAAAAGGCACAAGTTTCACAGCATATATCAATCATGATACTATGATTGCAAAACCGACGAAATCCAGACTGGCAAGTGCCGACTTGAACATTCCCAGAAGCGCAACCGTTACAAAACCAACCGAGGGCAGCAAAGTTAAAAAGTCGGATAAATATGTATTCTCATGCTCCATTTCACCCGAAGATGATAAAGCTTATATCCGCATATACCTGGACGGCGACCTCGTAGCATGGCAAAAGGGTAATTTCTCTGATATAGGTTGGAAAAATGCAAAAACAAAAAAAGTAAAACCCGGCAAGCATGAAATCTTCGCTGAAGTAACATTCTCCAGCGGCCATATTGTGAAATCAGAAACTGTGAAGTTTTCTATTGAAGAGTAGGGGGTTGTTGAAGGTTATTATTATTACCACAGAGGGCACAGAGATATCAATGTTTTCCCCGCGATCTTTGCGGTAAAAAAGCTTATAGATACAGGACTTACGCATTTCCATTAAAGAAATGCGTGAAACTGTCATCCTGAGCGGAATACGATTAACTTACTTTATTGCGATCAACCTTGGCAAGAACGGATTTTACTTACCTTCGATGTCTTCCACAGCGAAGGATCTCTACCCACGACAAATGATCTTCCTGCAGGCAATAATCAAATAGATTCTTCGCTATGTAAATCTCCGTAGATCAAGAAAATTCAGTCTTTGAGAAAGTAATTGGAGTAAAGCAAGTCTTTTGTGATCCACTCAGAATGACAATTGCGCAAGTCCTATAGATAATCTCGCCTCTCATCTCCCGCCTCTCGTTTCCCGCTTCTCAACTCAACCACTTCTCCATCTCCTCAACCGTCCCCGTATTCAGAACATCTCCCTTTTCAAGCCATCCCCGGCGGGCGACGTAGATTCCGTATTCCATAAGCTCGAGTTGGTCGGGGGAATGGGCGTCTGTGTTTATCATAATGGGGATTCCCATATCCTTCGCCCTTCTTGCCCTTTTGTCGTCAAGGTCGAGCCTGGAGGGGTGGGCGTTTATCTCTATGGCTATCCCCGCTTTTTTGGCGGCATCGAATATTTTATCCCAGTCCATCTCGAACTCACTTCGTCTGCCTATCAGTCTTCCCGACGGGTGGGCGAGGCAATTGACTTTTGGGTGATTTATCGCCTTTAGAACACGCCCTGTCATCTTTTCTTTTGACATCTTCATTCCCATATGAACCGCGGCGAGGACGAAATCGAGGGTGTTCAGGATCTCATCATCATAATCCAGTGAGCCGTCGGAAAGTATGTCAACCTCGGCTCCTTTGAATATGCGGAATTTACCGGCAAACTCTTCGTTCAGCCTGTCTATCTGTTTATGTTGAACCTTGAGCTTGTCTTTGTCAAGTCCGTTTGCAATGTGGAGAGATTTTGAATGATCGGTCATTGCGATGTATGAGTATCCCATTTCCATCGCCTTTTCCGCCATTTCCCTTATGCTTGCGGAGCCGTCGGAGTATGTGGAGTGCATCTGCATATCGCCCTTGATATCATTACGCTCAATCAATGTCGGACCCTTTCCGCTTTTATATATGGCGACTTCCTTTCCCGTCTCCCTTATTTCCGGCGGAATATACGGAAATTTCGCTTTCTCGTAAAGCTCTTTTTCAGTAAAAACCGTAGCTCTTTTATCGTCCATATCTCTCAGGATGCCGTTTTTCTCAAGTTTATACCCGTTTTCCTGAAGCAAAGGCATTACTGCTTTTATATGCTCTTTCGTGCCTGTCATGAAAAAAAGGATGGGTATGAAATCGGGGGGATTGACCGTGAAGAGTCTTACAAGGAAATCCTGCTCAACCCTGATTGCGGCCGAGTCTTTCTGCATCTTGACAACCTCTTTCACGAGGGGAAGTCCCGTGAATTTGTTTATGATAATTCTGTGGTATTCCGTGGAGCATATTATGTCGAGATTCTTCACCGTCTCACATCTTCGCCTGACCGTTCCGACTTCAGATATATCGATGATCCTGCCACTGCTTTTCAATTCTGATATAATCTGCCTTGCGAGGGGCAGGGCGAAACCGATTGACCTGTTCTCCAGGGCATGTTTTCTCAGTTCGATTCCCTTTATGATATTATCCTGTGTTTTCTTGCCGAACCCCTTGTAATCGGCAAGTATCCCGCCTCTTGCCGCCCTTTCCAGGTCTTCGAGAGATGATATTCCCAATTCATTATATAGAAAAGCCACTTTTTTTGGACCCAGCCCGGGTATTTCCACAATTTCCAATATCGACCCGGGGAATTCCTGCAGGAGCTCGTCCAAGGCGGAGCTTTTGCCGGTGTTGACAATCTCCGTAATTGTTTCCCCCAGTCCTTTTCCTATGCCCTCAATAGAGAGAAGCTGATTGTTTTTGACGAGGTCCTCTATGGGATCGGGGAAATCCTTCACAATTCTGACCGCTCTTTCATAAGCGCGTATTTTGAATGGATTTACGCCTTTTATTGTCAAAAGGATTGATATTTCATTCAGAATTCCGGCAATTTCCTTGTTCGTCATATTATTACCCGCTTTCTTTTCTTATTTCAACGCAGAGTTCGCAGAGGACGCAGAGGGTTTGAATTTTCACCACGAAGCCACAAAAAGGACAAAAGAAAAAAGAAATTGGAAAAAAGATTTCGGAGGCAAGATTTCCCATTTCCCGCTTCTGGCATCAGGCTTCTGGTTTCCTGCTTCCTTAATTCCATCATCCCATTTCCCTTCGTGTTCTTCGTGCCTTCGTGGTAAATTGAAACGGGATCTGAACGCTGTAATCCGTTCTTCGCCGTCTATTATTATATCGGGACGAGGACGTCCCTATTATAACAAAGTCAATACCCCAGAAAGAAAATTTTCGATTTTTTTTCAG
>JAIORV010000069.1 GCA_021107945.1 Vulcanimicrobiota bacterium
TACCTCCAATGTCTTCCACAGCGAAGGATCTCTACCCACGACAAATGATCCTCCTACAGGCAATTATTCAAGAGATTCTTCGCTATGTAAATCTCCGTAGATCAAGAAAATCCCGTCTTTGAGAAAATCATTGGAGTAAAGAAACTCATTCTTGATCCGCTCAGAATGACAATTGCGTAAGTCCTGTTATATATATCTTTGCGTTCTTTGCTTCTTTGCGGTTTATTTAAAATTCCTCCTTATAGAATGACAAGCATTTCATGAGGCTGAATAATCACTTCTTCTTTCCCACAATTGCAATCCTGCGGGAAAACTTTTTAAGATTATTTTCTCCGTCCCCGAATGTCTTTACAACTTCAAAACCATGCCTTTCAAACATACCCACAAGCTCATGGGGACAGTACATCCGGTGATCAAGTTGCCGTTCAACAATTTGTCCTTCTGTTGAAATAAATGTGTGGACTGCGTTCATTCTGCTTGTCAGGGGATCAAATTTGCGCTCCTCCAGCAACAAGCCTCCGTCGGGCAGTCTGTTTATATTGCATGGCTGAAAACTTTTCAGAACGCCGTCCCTGTTTACCATCTCAATAAGCAATAGCCCCCCGGGCTTCAAAGCTCTGTGGAAGCCTGCCATCGTCTTTTCATTTTCTTCGCTGTTAAAATATCCGAAACTTGTGAAGTAATTAAACATCTTGTCATATCTATTTTCATGGGAAATGTCCCTCATATCCGCCTGAATTATGTCAAATGTGGCCTTTTTTTCGACCATGATTCGCATGGCCATGTCAATCTGCGGGTAGTTGTATTCCATCCCTATTACATGGTACCCCCTCTTTGTCAGTTCAATCGAGTGGCGGCCGAATCCACATGGAATGTCCAGGATCAGATCATCCTTTTCAAGCTCCAGCACTTTTTCGATAAAGTCTGCTTCCCTTGCCGTTCTTTCCCAATTAAGGTGAAGATATGTCTTGTTGTAATTCTCGTCAAAGAAATCCTTATACCAAGGCATGTTTTGCCTCCTTTGAAAAATGATTACTATTCAGACCGGTTACTCTTTAGTAGTCCGGCAGCAAAGTATTTAAGTGTTTCTTGATAAGACATCCCATTGTAGGAGAGGCTTCCAGCCTCGATTTCAGGGCAGGCTCCACCCAAACATAATATTGCCAAAGGCATTAAATTCACTTTAAACTCTGCGTCCTCTGCGAACTCTGCGGTGAATGGTAAAAATAAAACCCGCAAAGGGGATGAATATAGCCAACAGGAATAAGATTTCTATAAAAGAGGTGCTCAAATCCTGCTTTAGTAATGAATTGATTCGATGTACAGCGAAGATAGAAATTAAAAACACGGCGGAATTAATACGCCGCCGTGTTTTTATTAATAAACTTTGGATTTTTATAGGGTTGTTATTTTGTTATTACCTTATGAATTAAGGCCACGACTCCGCCGATTGTCGCTCCCACAGCCGCTCCGGCAAGAGCTCCTACAGTCGCCGCGCCTGCTCTTCCCAGTTGCCACATTGGAGAGGAATGTTTGGGAACAATCTGGATAATCCTGTCCATGTAATCGTGTTCCTTCAGCCCGAATTTATCGACAAATGAGTCAATCGCCCCGTTCGGGTTGTCTGTGCGGTTCTGAAGGGCGCGGAATTCGAAGTAAGCTTGATCGGGTGTGATGCCGGATTCATTTTCCAGGACGGATCCGATAACCTGCAATGTTTTGTATGTCTCGCCGGGAGAGCTTGAGTGGGACTGAACGCTGTCATAAATCTGTCCCCAAGTTGACGCCCCCTCGTTGGGTCTTGTCTCGGCAAGGTATGCCATGAATTTCATTGCTTTTTCATTATCCAGGGACGGTCCCGAGCCGCCTTTCATATATTCTCCAAGGATTCTTATATCAAAACGGGTGAATACTTTCCCCGGGTCAGGAGGATTGGCTTCAACCATCAGGACTTCCTTTGAATCGTAGTGCATAACAACGGTATCGTCAGCGACCGATTTTTGCGCCAGGTACCCGCCCGTGCCTGCTCCGGCAACGGTCAGTCCGGCGGCGGCTATTTTTACGCCGTAGTCTCCTCCAGCGTTTTCTTCACCGTCTTTCATCTGCCCGGCGAACCAGTCCTTCGCCCTCGTCATGACCGATTTATCTTTTTTATCTTCTTTTTTAGAAACGCCCTTATTGTTGACAACAGGAGCGGGAGTTTTTACCGTAAAATCTGTTTTTTTAATAGTCATTCTATCTACCCCCTTATAAAGATTCTACACTGAATTAAAAAAAAAGTAAATTAAAAAATTGTTAATTGAGGGTGTTTCATGTTACTTATTTGTAAACATTCAAATGGAAAATTGGTAACCATTCACCGCAGAGGACGCAAAGGGCGCAGAGTTATAACGGAAGCTGACACTTTAGATGAAAACCTATGAATTTGAAGGTATGTCTAAATTCCTCCAAATTTAATACGAAATGTAGCGACATAATCAGATTATATCATCAATAACATCTGAGAGGGTTGATCCACATTTTTTTATTATAATGAACCTATGATCCTTGCAAAATCTGATCTTGTTCCTTTTTTGTCTGAACCTTCTTATTTCCACCGTTTTGACTCCCTTGTGAAGAAGAACCGGATAGTATTCAATCTCCTCAAGTCTATTCACGGATTGCTTCACTAATTCTCTTGCAAATTTGAGACTGTTCCGATGTTTTTCGACAATATCACCGGCGTCAATATCCCTATTCTTTAATTCAGCTATTACAAGGAAGCACTTTCCTTTGCGAATGAGAATTATACAATCACACATTTTTCTATCCTTGTATATCTCGTCACCCTTTAAAATGATATAATTTCTCTTTTTTGTAATTCCTATGGAAAGCTTGCAGTCCCTTTCTTCGCATTTATCCTTATTAAACCTGGCAAATTTTTCCCTGGCAAATTCGATTATATCAGTTTTCTTCTTTTTTCTTCTCTTCATCATTCACTGCTCTTTGTATTTTAACCATTTGATTATATAAAGATTCGGTTACCTCCATGAATTCATCCTCGGAAATCCCGTCTTCTTCATCTGTTTTAATCATTTTAGTCTTGAATGCCCCGCTACGTTTATCATATCTAAATACATTGACTGAAACCTCATCGGGGGTAAGGTAGTCATCTTCCGACAGGTCGTATTTCTTAACCCGGGCTTCAGGCTCAACCTTACTCATCATTATAAAGTTGCTCAACTGTTCCAGGAGAAATTCACTATGGGTGGTTATGAGGATTTTCACTCCATTTCTGACCAGCCTTACAAGCAGTTGAGCCATCAATCTCTGGTTCTCAGGGTGAAGATGAGCTTCCGGCTCTTCAATAACAAGAAGATCCCCGGGGTTAATCAGGTATTTCAGAAACAGGAAAAAAGAAGCCAACTCCGTTACAGTGGAGGACGTCCTGTAAAGAGGTATTTGAGTATTTTTGAGTTTATACCTGATATCCGGGAATCGAATATTATCGGAGCCTGACAATATAATATTTCCTCTTGTTATTTTCTCTTCAAATTCGGTTGCAAGTTCATACAACTCCCTTGGTATATCCGGAAGTTTTATTATATTTGATAGAAAATCCGCGATTACACCCGTGAAAACTGGAGTGTTGCCTCCTCTCATTCCCATGAAGGGGAGCTCCTCGGTTATATTTGCCAATAATAACTTGTGATGAAGCAGTATTCCCGATTTTGCAGATGGAAGATAATATATTTCCCCTCCTGAGCCTTTCGTAATACTATCGAAAATATTCTTTATGATTTTTTTATGAATTTTCTTGATTGCAAAGATATTTATTTCTTCCTCGGACAGTCTTGTGCTTTTGTCAGAGCTTTTTTTCCCAAGAATCCTATTCCTTGCAAATTGAATCTCTTTAAGAGGATTGATTTTAATACCAATTTTTCCAGGAATAAGGTTCTCAATACTTAATTTGTCTTTTCGCGATCTCAACCTGACTTCACAAAATGAAAATTTAAGACTGACTGAAAAACTTTTTTTTCCTATCCTCACAAGCTGATCTATAGGAGATGCAAAAGATTTCTCGATTTCGTCCTTTAATACCACTCCAAATAATAACTCGAATATATTTTGGAGAATTTCCCTGATTATTTCCGGCGGCACGTCTATGAATTTGTCTTCATCAGATTGTTTGATTACATCCTGAAGCCATTTGCGCTCGTTTTCAGGAGAAATGTGTGTTAATGTCGAAAAATACTCTAAATACCTCAAATATCCTTCTAATATCTTGTGAATTGAATATGTAAGAATTGATAGATAGGATTTGCCTGAATTATTCGGGCCTATAAAAATTGTAAGAGGTTTTAACACAGGATCCGCCTTATACAAGGGACCAAAGTCTTTAGCTGTTATCTTTATATCCAAGTATTCTCACTCCACTATTCTTATGTATCTTTTTTTTACCAAATGGAATTCAATCCCTTCAAAGATATTAAATGGTTTGAATTTAATAAGAATAAATCGTCATCTTCCCGTCTTTTTTATATGGAAATGCAGTACACCCTTACAAACAATCGACCGCTAATGCTAGGGACAAACCGCTTCTCGTTACCGTCAATCCTTCTTCCCCAAACTCATCCAGGACGGATTTGATTTCATCTTCCGATACTTCTCCATACTTTTCGGGAAGTCTTCTTTTTATGGAAGAGGGGTTCCGGGGTCTGTTCATGCACAAGATATATATCTCCGCCTTCATTCCTTCAAACACATATTCCATGGGCTTTCGCGGGGATTTTCTGCCGTCGGTTATTATGATTTTATTTAGGTCGCCGTTCCTGTCCCTTTCCTCTTTTAATGTGAGGAAAGGTATTTCGCCAATCCCCGACCACATCTTCCGCCATCTTGCAATACACTGCATTGACCTCCTGTAAATGTAAAGAAGGTGGGGTGTGTCGGTTATGTAATCGGCGGTGTATTCGAATGCGATTTTCTCAATGTCAATCTCCTTCGGATATATGTGCCTGTAAAACCTGTCCGGTTGAAGATTCTTAAGATTGTGCCTTTCCGGACTGAGGTAATAATCCGAGAAACGGACAAGGGACAATGGCATGGGGTATGGCGGATCAAGGTGTGGGATTAGCTTAATCACATCAAGTTGACCTTGCAATTCTTCCATTGTGGCATCGGGAATCCCAAGGATGATATTATATGAAACCCTTATATCGTATTTACGACACCATTTCAGGAAAAGCAGGTTTGAAAAAAGCGTAACACCCTTGTTGATTTTTTTCAGAAGTCCGTTGTCGAGGCATTCGATCCCCGGTTGTATGAGATTAACTCCGGCGGACTTCATCATCTTTATATGCTTTTCTTTCACATTCGCGCGAAGCTCAAGGAACGGAATGTCTATCTTTCTTCCGGATTTGCTCAAGACCGGGAATACATTCTCTATCATCTCCGGCGTGACTGCAGCATCTACGATGTATATTGACCCGGAGTTATTTGTATCGATCTGTTTGTTTATTTCGCTTTCAATTTTTTCCGGGGATTTGGGGCGGTAGTCTCTGCAGGGGTAAAATGCGCAAAATGTGCAGGGTTTGTGTTGTCCCCATATACATCCCCTCGACATCTCTATGGGCATATATCGCCGATGGTGAAACCTCTGTCCGTATTCCAGGGAGCGGTAAAGCTTGAAATACGCTGCATAGTCGGGCGCGGGTGATTTGTTCATGTCCTGAAGAAAGCTGACCCCGCCGGTTGTCTTGATCTCCCGGTTGTTCCTGTAAAATATTCCGGGGAGATCCGGTACCGGCACATCCTCGATAATACTTTTAATCAACGGCGTTATTACAGGCTCCGCGTCGCCAAGGACGAAGTAGTCGATGAAGTCGAACACACGCATGAATTCAGGACAGCTTTCATCGTGAATCTGTGAGAACGCTCCGCCGAATATTGTCTTGATGTGTGGGTTGACTTCCTTTATTCTCCGTGCAACGGCAAACGAGGCATTTATCTGGGCATAGCTCAATGTGAAACATGCCGCGGAATACTTCGTCCAGTCGTTTTCATCGACGACCTTCCCGATAAATCGGGGGACGATTTCCTCTTTTATCTGGAAGAGCTTATCCATTGTGATTCCAGTTGCCGAGGCGAACGCTTCCAGCCTGGAATATGCTTCAAAGTTGAATATCCCCTTCTTTTGTGAGAACGGGACGGGTGAAAAGAGCCACTCGGAAACAAGCGCCGGAAGTGTGGAGTTGTAAATATTATGACAACCATTTTTTTTCAACTCGTGGAAGAATTGTATGTTGAAATAAAAATCATCGGACAGGAAGCCCGCCTCCTGAAGACAACTCTTCAAAAGTCCCATTTGTATCGACGGCCCCTCCGACGGGGCGAATGGGGTTGTTATGATGGCGGTTGTGGGGGTGTTTGATTTGTTCATTTTAATTGTATTACGATTGCATATCAACTCGAAACTTTATGGGGTTTAAGTGACTCCAAGATTCCACATTTCCACTTCTTCTGTACAACTTTCCATTATTATTTTCTTCATAATATTCATATACTCTGACGCATTCATGAAATAGATTGCATAGTCTGTTAATATACTACTTCGAACTGTCTTCATTTCCCGTTCCGCCTCCATAGTCCCTTCGTTCATAGTATGGAGGGGAATTTATTATCCAATTTACCGACCTGTCCGGAATCTTTTTTATCAATAAAAAGTTATTATCACAAATTATTTTGTTTACAAACTCATTCATATTTTCACTCTCCTGGTATTAAAAACGGCAAAGTCAATACCTGTCATGAACCTCAATAAGGCCGATGTTTTCAAACGGAATTGCATATTCATAATATCCGTTTGCGGAATCCTGCCTCAGGACGAAAAAGTTTTCACCAACTTCCAGGACTTTCCCGAATACTTGCGCATGATAATGCTTTTGGCTTACCGTTATTTCCATCTCGTTTGCTTTCTTGCTTAACAGGTATAATCTGATGTTTTGCATGTTGCCTCTCTCCCTCCAAGAAGTCACGATCCGGCTTATCTCTGTATGTTCTTCAATTTTATCCCGATTATCTTTTGTCGTAACATGAATTTATTCCTCTGTTTCATCAGGAATGTAATTGTTTAGTCTTTATCGTTTTTCATTGCAGAGTACACGGAGGATCAGGGAATACAGTGAACGCATCCTACTCGTCAGCGGAATCCTTCTCCAGAATCGGCAGGTATATGATCCCATGGAGCTTATCGTTCAGGATAATCTCAAAGGTGAACTCTCCGGATTCATTAATTTCCAGGTCAAGGGAAATAGCGCTCAAATACTCAGCTCTTCCGTATTCATCCGTCTCAAACGGGCAGATTGTCTTCTCGGGCTCTTTCGCACCCGGTGGGGTAATTCTTATATCCATCTTGTACCTGCTGTCGTCCAGGTTGCTCCAGTCGAAGAATATCTGTATGGGAATGGTTGCGGGAAACTCATCCAGGACGATTTGTTCGAAGACTCCTTCGATGTTGTACAATCCGGGTGATGTTTCATAGGCATTTGCACAGAATAAAAAAGCTTTAAGGAACGGTTGAACCTGATGGGGTAAAACCATGGTTGTTCTCCTTTCTATGAATTTATTTTAGGACTTACGCATTATTAAGAAAAAACGGCTTGAATTCGTCCCTGAAATGAATTGGGCATAGATTTTGGAATGACTTTTGCGTAACTTCTATTATTATTAAATGTGAATGACGATTGTCCTTCGCAGCAATTTTGGACATTTTTACTAAGTACTACGAAGTACCATAAAAAATGGATTATAGTCATTATTATAATAAATATCCATTTCTCCATATCCCCCATAACAATATAGGTGGCTGCGGCGTTTCGCCGCAGTTCAAAAAGGATAATATTTATTAGAAATAGCTTAACTGCTAAAATGAAAGGTTTCTCAAATCCGTGACACCGGGCTTGTATTCCACTTTTCCGTTTCTGCTGTCATAACGGGGGTAGTTGGGAGGAAGTCCGGCGTCTTTGTGATAATCGCCGCCACAGTAAATAATAAAGTGTTTTCCGCCCCCGTAAACCCTGTATGATTGGGAATATGTGTCTTTACCCCCGGCGGCGTGACATGTGGGAATTTTTCGCAGATATTTACCCACAAGCACTCTGAGTGACGGAGGATAACGCTTGTTGTCGGTCTTGTACATTTTAACAGCGGTTTTGATGTTCTTTATGTTGGAGGCGCATGCCACCAATTGCATCAGGATTTGCCTCTTGCTCTTGACTGCCACTTGATTATCGGACGCAATAGCCAGGTTACAGGGAGCGGAACCATTCCCCACAAAACAGAACGGTACCGCCAAAAGAAGGAAGATGAAGATTAATGTTCCTGATATTAATTTTGGATAAGATGGAGTTTTGTTAAGCATTTTGATACCTCCGTTTTTTTTTATACCAATTTGCAGTCAAAATTATTCTACCTGTTAAGCCGCTGAAGCGGCTCAAGGAGAGAAGACGTTACGTTAAGACGCTTCAGCGTCTTAAAAAGAACGGTCGCCGTCCCTCTATTCCCCATGATAATCCCTGGTCACGGGTATTATTATCGAGGAAATCCCATTCCAGAAACTATTCTTTGAGAATTTCCTGAAACTCGATGTCCCGGTCTTTTTTCCGGCAATGACCCTGAAAAGATAATTCACGTTAGGCTTCACATCCGGAATTCTTGCATAGTAAATACCCCGGTTGTCTTTTTGAATGGATGAACATGAATGGTGATATTGTCCATTTTTGTAAACTCTGACCCTAAAATTCCCGTAATGTCCTCCATCGGACTTCCTCGCAAATACTCTGACGGTTCCGGCATGTGCAATAACCGGGCTGAGGAGAAAGGTAATTATAAGGATTAATAATAATGTGTTTTTTTTCATCGGCCTTTCCTCTTTTCGCATTAGTTCAACATGAATCCCGGTGGCTGTGGCGTTCCGCTGCAGTTACCAACATTGTTATAATGGTGGGGGTGGCGTCTCGCCGCCCAAATAACGCAAAATCACTAATTGCCCAACTCTTCGAGATAATATCCGAATATCTCCTTCAAAGCCGGAAGCTTGATTGACCTGAATATTATACACAGGGGAGGCTCACCTTCGAGTATTCCAAGAGCCTTTCTCAGCGCAGACCTTGCCCGTTCATAATCGCCTTCCTCGCGGGATATGATAAAATCTTTTATTATTTCCCTGAAATCCCTTGTAACAGGATGAACCTTCACGCCCCTTTCCATCAGGTCCAGGTACTCCCGGTAAAAAGGCTCAATCTTCTCTCCGGTAAGTTTCTCGTCAAAATACGCATCCAGGAGCATTAGCAGATGCTCATAATGCAGGAACAACTTCAGGTAATGTGGCTCGTTCCACTTCTCAAAAAGATTCAGGCTTCTCTCGATATAGCTTCTTGCTGTCGCCTTGTCTCCCTTTCTCAGGTACAGTATTGCGAGGCAAAGCCCCACGTCGATGTAATCTCCATATAACACCAGCCCGAGTTTCAAGGCCTCTTTAAAACACTCCAGGCTTTTTTCCAGGTCACCCTTTTGTAAGAACCAGGTGGCCTCGACAACCTTTATCTCGCCATCGTCAGGATTCATCTCAATATATTTATCAAGAATATCCCTCGATTTTTTCAGGGCATTCTCCCTGTCCTCTCCCGATAGATTTGACACCGATATATCCCATTGATACGTGTCTGCCTTCACCATGAGAAACCGGGGATCATCAGGAAACTTTTTCTCACCCTCCCTACAGGTTTCAAGTGTAGCGGGAATATCATACTTCATCAGGTTAATCTCGGATATCCAATAGACATTTTCCGGGTCATCCGGATCAAGCTTGTGGGCTTTCCTGAAGTATTCAATAGCTTCTTTCAACCTGCCCATTGTCTCACACAGGATTCCCTTTGTCGTATAATTTTTCGATTTTAATGGGTTACGTGCAATTTCCCCGTCGATAAATTCCCGTGCTTGTTTGAATTTCCCGGACTTGAGGTTTTCTTCGAATGAGGTCAGATTTTTCATTTATTGTAATGCTCCAACTTTTTTAATTCTTTTTCGCTTATAATGTTCAACTCTAACTTTCAGGGGAAATGAATCCATAAATGTAAGATAAGTCACAGGCAAAGCAAGCAATTCTTCTTCAACAGGTATTAAACAAACAATTCCGGTAATGTCCTTTGAATCAAAAACATCTTTCACTTCATGAGCATATTCCGGGTCTATCTCGATCCCTTTATCCTTGAATTGATCACATACACTTTGATATATTTTCACCTTGAAAGGCAAGCTACTTTTAAGAGCCTTAGCAAGATTCAACATTATGACACCTTCTTTCGCTTGTCCCGGAACTTCCTGGGCTTTACCCGTTTCTCTGAATACCAGACCGATTCTATGCTCTCACGGGTATCCAAACTTACCCGGGGGGTGATGAGCGTTCTTGATTTTACCCTTTCCGTTACTTCTTCCGGGGCGTTTTCAAGATCGGGATCCGGGGCTATTGTGATATTAAGTTGCGCCTGTCCGTTCTCGTCATTCACAACCTCTATAAAATGAGCTTTTATTCCCTGAACAGAAAGGACGGCTTCCTCCACCTGCAGGGGGAATGCAAGAGTGCCTTTTATCTTCAGCATCTGATCGCGCCTTCCCACTATCGCCATAATCCTGGGATTTTTCCTCCCACAGGGGCATTCGTCAATCTCCAGGGATGTAATATCCCCGGTTCTGTACCTGACCAGGGGCATCGCCTCCCTGCCCATCGCGGTCATGACAAGCTCGCCTCTTTCACCGGGAGAAAGCGTCTTTCCCGTATCGGGATCAATTATCTCGGCAATAAAATAATCCTGGTGCACATGATGTCCGTTGCGGGCGGGGCATTCCCAGAAACCGGTGTTCAGCTCGGTTGATCCCAGGATCGAATAGTAAGGTGCGCCCCATATTTCCGAGACTTCCCGATGAAGGGCGGTGGGACTCCAGCGGGAATGGTATATGGTTGAGCCTGTGGATATGAGGAGTTTAAGGTCAAGTTCCTTTTTGGGATCAAATTCATATTTATCGAGACTTCTTCCCAGGGATTGCAGGTATGTTGATATTCCGAACAAAACATCAGGCTTCAGATCCCGCATTAACTTCACCTGCCGCTCCGTTCCCACGGGGCCGACACGCAGGGCAAGACTTCCAATCTCGAACTGGAACATGTAAGTCATAATTTTCGTCGGCTGAAGCAGGTTGTCCGATGTGAGCATAACCTGCACGGTGTCATTCCTGTCAATCCCCAGGGAATATGCTCCCCTGGCGCAGATGCGTGCAAAAAGTATGAGATCGTTTTTCGTCATGGGGAAATATATCGACTGCCCCGTCGTGCCGGATGTGGGGCATATATCAATCCACTCTGACCGGGGGACGCAGACCATTTCATCGGAGAGATTCGCCAGGTGATCCCTTGTGATAAAGGGTAACTTATTTAAATCATCCAGTGATTTTATATCTTCCGGGGATATTCCGTTTTCGATATAATATCGCCGATAAAACGCAGAATTCCGATACACATATGAAACGGTGTCAATCAGCCTTCCCGATTGAATCCCCCGAATTTCGTCACGGGATATATATTCGATATTTGGGTTGTTTTTTGGATTGATTTTCATAGGTATCTATTCACCGCGACCTTTCGATCTTTTTTTATTGTTCTAATCCAATGGAAGATGCCCTTCCTTATTGAAAAAAGAAGTGCAAATTGTCATTCTGAGCGATATAAGAATGAATTACTTAACTCCAATGATTTTCTCAAAGACGGGATTTTCTTGCGTCCGTAGATTCACATAGCGAAGAATCTCCTGAATATTTGCCTGGAAGAGATCATTCGTCGTGAGGTGAGATCCTTCGCTGATTAATACATCGGAGTTAAGTAAAACCCGTTCTTGCCAGGGTTTATTCAGTAAAGTGAAAGATCATATTCCGCTCAGAGCCTGTCCTTGAACCCTTCGCTCCGCTCGAGGGCAGGCTCCGTGAAGGAATGACAGTTTCACACATTTCTTCCCTGTAAATTCGTAAGTCCTGCCTTATTTATCTTCCTTTATCAACCGCGCAAGGCATGCCTGAAAATGCTCATCACCAGGGAATTTTTTCAACGACCAGGTATAATGTCTGAGCGCTTCATCCTTCCTGCCCGTTCGCTCTAATAGTGTGCCGATATTGCAGGTTGTATCGTAATGCGACGGGGCAATTTCCATCGCTTTGTTGAATAGTTGCTCCGCTTTTTCGTTTTCACTTTTCTCCATGAATATCACGCCAAGGTTATTGAGAACATCAGGATCCTTCCCGTTTATCTCTCTTGCTTTCTCAAGTTGTTTCAGGGCGTTTTCCGTGTCTTTCATCGTGAGATACAGAAGTCCCAGGTTCTTGATTGCCTTGTAATTTTCAGGCTCTATCTCGACAGCTTTATTATAATCTTCCATCGCCTTTTCATATTCACCGAGCTTGTAATATGCCCATCCGCGGTTGATATACGGCGGCACGAAATCCGGGGAGACATCAATGGAGCTCAAATACTCCTCCAGGGATTCCCGGTATTCTCCCCTGTCGCAAAGAGTATTCCCGATGATATTGTAAGCTTGCGCCGATATCTTGCTGTTTCTGCGGTCTATGTCCAGGGCGAGGCGAAGGTGGAGAATTGCTTCGTCTCCTTCTCCCTTTTGTCTTAAAATCTCGCCGATATCAACCCTGGAAATTGCACGCGTCGGATCCAGGGCGGCCGCCTGCCTGAAGAGATCAAGCGCTTTCTCCGTCTTACCGTTGTGATAAAGGTCATAGGCGTTTATGTGCAGTAGCTCAGCATCGGCTTCCGCATTCTTATCATCTTCATTGAACTTTTCTTTCATCATTTCTCTGTGGAATATCCCCATCCTGTACGATACTTCCGCCATCATACGGGAGAATGTTTTATATGGCTCATCTTCGAGGAAAATCTTTGTGCCGTCTGCTCTCTCAATTGTCGTTACCTTCCCCTTTATATCGGATTTTGTTATAGGCTTGTCGAGAGAATATCTGTTGTCTCCTTTTGTAATTATCTTATCCCCATCCAAAAATACAACCCTATGCAAGAAAGTGCCTTTTTCGCCCTCTCTTTTGAAATGGATGATATCGCCAATCTCAAATTCCTTTTTTCTGTGATCTATAATGACCCTCTCTCTATTCATGATAAAAGGCTGCATGCTGGTGCCGTCAATTTCGTAGTAGCTTATCGTGCCTGCCTTTTTCATCGCCGACATAAGCTTTGCCGCTATATGTGGCGGCAGTGATTTTTTTAGCGCCATATTTTTCACCTCGTATGTCCCATCATTTTTATATGAAAAGCTTGTTTCGGTATAAACCCGCCTTTTTTCATCGCCATTTCCCCCGCCTTGTCGGTGAAGTATTTAAAAAGCCTGAGCGGGCCCTCCTGTAATTCGCCGGCGGTCATTTTATTGGGCTGGAAATTTACATGCGTCCAGGTATAATGATTCCAGTTTTCCGATATGATTCTCCCCTGCGACTTGAGCTTCCTGTAAAGAGGAGTTCCCGGCATCGGTGTCATTATTGCAAAGTCTATTTCCCGTATCCTGTTTGATATGATGAATTTTTTCAGGCGGTTGAAAACACCGGGGTCGTCGCCGTCGAATCCCGCCATAAACATCGCCATCACCGGGATTCCCGCAGACTGGATTTTCTTGATTGACCGGGGATAATTCACAACTTGGTTGTATTTCCAGGCATCAACATTTCGCAGGTTCTCCGGATCAAGCGTCTCAAACCCAATCTGTGCAAGCTTGCAATTTGACTTTGCCATTAGCTCCAGGAGAACATCATCCCCGGCTATTCCGATATCACAGTAGCATTCCCAGGGAATATCCAGATCGATAAGTGCGCCAACCAGTTCCCTCGAATATTCCCTGTCCGCAAGCATATTCTCGTCGGAAAAGGATATAAACGGTCTGGGGTGGAGTTTTTTTGCCGATTCGATCTCTGCGATTACCTGTTCTACCGGTTTGTGCCGATATTCTCCGTGATATGCCACGGGGAATATGCAAAAATCGCAGGAATGCGGACACCCGCGAGTTGCGATGAGTGGGATTTTATTGTACATGGGGAAATTTTCTATGATATCGAACCGTGGCGGCGGCGAATCTGCAAGATCAACAGGCTTCTCCGATACATAGTATTTCTTCGCCTCGCCTTTTTTGAAATCTTTCAGAAATTGTTTGAATGTATATTCAGCCTCTCCAATGAAGACCGAGTCAACTTGTTGTGCCGCCTCTTCGGGGATTCCACTCACATGAAGACCGCCCATTATGACCGGAATATTTCTCCTCCTGTACCGGCGGGCGATTTCGTATGCCCTGAACGCCTGGGGATTATATGCGGAAAGGCAGACAAGGTCGAAGTCCCCGCGAAAAACCTTCTCCTCAACCATGTCCAGGGGGATATATTCTTCGTCGATGTATTCAAGCTCCACATCATCGGGAAGGAGGGACGCAATTGTGAGGAGCCCCAGGTGTGGGACAAATTCGGTGTCATCACCGATAAGCACGATATCGTCCCTTATATCAGGGAAAATATCCTGCATTATCAGATCCTGATTACACCTCTCCGCCCCTTTCGGATTGATGAGGGCTATTTTTTTCAATTTTTTTGATTTCATGGTTGAATCATATTCTCAGTAATTATTCACCGCAGTATCAATTCACCACGAAGACGTGAAGTTCACGAAGAATTTAGATTAAAAACTCTGTGTCCTCTGCGCTCTCTGCGGTAAAAGAAATCTTCCCGTTTCTCATTTCCCATTTCCCGGATCTAAAATAAGTAGTCCCTGTTTTTCGAGCTCCTCGACAAATTCTTTTACGTCGGACAGAACCGATTCGTCCTCGGCTTCAAAGTCTTCTTCAATAATCTTCGCTATCTCTTCGACGGTCCGGTTGCCGTCAGACAACTCCCATATTGACGCGCCGGTTTCGTTTAATATGTGAACATTGCCCTGGCTGGGATCATACAGGATCGACTCCTCATCCGCGTCGGTGAGCGTCACACCTTCCATTTGCCTGGGCTTTATGGTTAAGATCATGCATTTACCTCCTTTACATATTCGGATCCCGATGTTTTGAAATAGTAGCCGTTACAGAAACCGTTACTGTTGAAACGGGATAATATATCCATATATTCTCTTGTTTTTACATCATATTCTTCTTTATCCGGTCCGGGAGCTTTGATTAATTCAAGAGCCTGTCTATATAATTTCCCTGCGGTGTTAAAATAATCCGCTTCACTCACGAAGTCGTCAATGCGGAAATATCCAAATCCCTTCTCTGCAAGAAGGGGCATATGCTCCATCATGCAAACATCCTTGCCGCTCATCGTAATCCTGCCACGGACAGTAAGGTTCATCCTCTCGGATTCGAGATCAATTATATTTGTGCATTGGGATGGTTTTTCCTCGTTCTCCTTTGAATCCGCCTCTACATTCCACCAAATGGCCGGGCATTCCTCGGAAACACCAAGGATCATCCTGCCGTGGACAAGGATTTCCACTTCAACCCCGCAACGATCCTTTACAATTTCAAGCTCATCCAGGGAAAGCTCATGGTTGGGAGATACCCTTGTAACGCCGTATTCTTTCAGCAGGTTTACCGTGGAGTCGGTGTAAATATTTGAAAGGCATCCCATGTGGACAGGGATTCCGGGCAAGATTTCCCGTATCATTGACAGGACGCCGGTGTTATGGGCTTCAATTGCGTCGATGGGAAGCGATCTGTCACCGATGAATTTCAATTGCCTCTCGATTGCGGCGAGATCCTTGTTGCGCGGCACTGAAAAAGTGGAGACATAAACCCTCTTGCCGGCGTTCTTCAGGATACCCGCGGTTTCTTCCAGGTCTTCGTGAGCAAAACAAAGATTCCCGGGGTAATCGGGAGCGAACGGATCGCCAAGGTATATGGCGTCGTATGGGTAGATCGAGACTTCATCGAGTCTTTGTTTTGTAAATATTCTGGTTGTAATTTCCAATTTAAACCTCCGGGATTTAACCTGATGATAGCAATGTGAAAAAATAGGTGTTCAGACATTTTATAACATAAAATTTAATTTAGTGCAAAAAAGGAAATGGGAAACGGGAAGCGGGAAGTGGTTTTTTCACCGCAGAGATCGCAGAGACCGCGGAGGATAACCGGAAGAAAAATATTGATACCTCTGTGTCCTCTGTGGTGAATGGAAGTGGGAAATGGGAAATGGGAAATAAACGAGATTTTGAGGTTTTTCGATACCCTCGCCTCCGATTTCCGTTCTCCATTTATCGGGACGGGGACGTCCCTCCTACATGCAATGCCACTGAATTAAGGTCAGGAGTAGGAGCCTTTTCCCAAAGGCGACAAAGGCAATATTAAACGACATTAAACCAGGGTGAACAACGGTAGTCAACGGTGAACGATATTATCGGAATCAGGAAACCATTGGAAATCGGGGTTAGGAAACCCCTCCTACAGTTATAACCCGGCGCCGACACCTGCATCACCCATGTGTTAAATTCGTTAATTCATGGGTATTGCTCCTACATGCCGGGAGGCGGGAAATGAGAAGTGAGAAATTGGATCCATTCTCTGTTTTCCGTTTTCCATTTTCCATTATCCATTTTTCCTCATTTCTTCAGAGGTAAAATTCCTGATTTCCTATATAATCCTATCTTCCTCATTTCATCGCTCCAGGCTTGATTTTGACCCCGATTTATGATATTCTAACAAAAATATTTAAATGGGATAATAGACTATTTTTCCAATATATCAGCTTTAATCCGGAGGTAAAAAATATGTATAAACAGGCGGGAACACTCGATATAATCGAGATGGAGCATAAGCTCCTCAAATGGTGGGATGAGAGTGACATTTTCAATAAATTGAGAAAAAAAAATAAGAATGGTCCGCGGTGGTCGTTTCTTGACGGTCCCATTACCGCAAACAACCCTATGGGCGTTCATCACGCATGGGGTAGAACATACAAAGATCTCTACCAGAGATACCACGCGATGAAAGGCTGTCACATGCGCTATCAGAACGGCTTCGACTGCCAGGGACTCTGGGTTGAGGTTGAAGTTGAAAAGGAGCAGGGATTCAAGTCAAAAAGGGACATTGAAAAATTCGGTGTTAAGAAATTTATCGATTTATGTAAAGAACGGGTGAAGAAATACTCGGCCATACAGTCTCAGCAGTCAATCAGGCTGGGATACTGGATGGACTGGGATAATTCATATTATACTATGTCCGATGAAAACAATTACACAATATGGCACTTCCTGAAAAAATGCCACGAGAACGGCTGGATATATAAGGGAGCCGATGTGATGCCCTGGTGCTGGCGTTGTGGAACGGCACTCTCGGAGCATGAAATTGTCACAGAGGGATACAGGGAAATGACACATAGATCAATATTCCTCAAGTTCCCCCTGATTGGCAAGGAAAATGAATCTCTCCTGGTCTGGACAACCACTCCCTGGACGCTCACGTCAAATGTGGCGGCGGCGGTTCACCCCGAGCTTATATATGCGAAGGTGAAGCAGGGTGATGAATATTTTTACCTTCTGGAAAGCCTCCTGAATATTATAAAAGGCGACTATAAGGTCGTAAAGACTCTCCCCGGAAAGGATATGCTGGGATGGGAATACAACGGGCCCTTTGACGATCTTCCGATCCAAAAAGGAGTCAAGCACAGGATTATCCCCTGGAAGGAGATCACGGAAAAAGAGGGCACGGGAATCGTTCACATAGCTCCAGGCTGTGGTAAAGAGGATTTCGCCCTGTCGAAAGAGTTTGACCTTGCCGTTATAGCCCCCCTGGATGAAGCCGGAATATATGTTGACGGATTCGACTGGTTCACAGGGAGATCGGCGACCGAGGTGGCGGAAGACATATTCAAAGATTTGGAGAAAAAGGAAGTCCTTTATTACCTCGAGGATTATGTTCACCGTTACCCCGTATGCTGGCGATGTGGGAAAGAGCTTTTATTCCGCCTTGTTGACGAGTGGTTCATAAATATGGATACCTTGCGTCATAGAATTATGGATGTAACGAAAAAGATCAAATGGATGCCCGACTTTGGCAAGGAACGCGAGTTGGATTGGCTTCGAAATATGCACGACTGGTGTATATCAAAGAAGAGATACTGGGGACTATGCCTGCCCATATATCATTGTGAAAAATGCGAGAATTTCGATGTAATAGGCGGCGCTGAAGAGTTGAAGGAAAGAGCCGTTGAGGGATGGGAGGAATTCGAGGGACATTCTCCCCACAAGCCTTTTGTGGATTCTGTGAAGATAAAGTGTAGTAAATGCGGCGGGGTTACATCCCGGATTCCCGATGTGGGAAATCCTTGGCTTGATGCGGGAATCGTCTCGTTCTCCACGATGAATTACCTGAGCGATCACGAGTACTGGGAAAAATGGTTCCCTGCAGACTTTATCACCGAATGTTTCCCCGGACAGTTCAGAAACTGGTTCTATTGCCTTCTTGCAATGAGCACCGTGTTGGAAAATCATGAGCCTTTCAGATGCATTCTAGGGCATGCCCTTGTAAAGGATGAAAAGGGTGATGATATGCACAAGAGCTCGGGAAATGCTATCTGGTTTGAAGAAGCCGCCGAGAAGATTGGCGTGGAGATTATGAGATACATTTTCGCTTCCCACAATCCATTTAACAACCTGAACTTTGGCTACGGACTGGGACACGAAACATACAGAAAACTCCTGACTTACTGGAATTGCTATTCCTTTTATATTACATACGCTTCAGTTGACGGATTCGACCCAACGAAAGTCAAAGCGGAGCATATAGACGCTCCCCTCATTGACAGGTGGCTTCTATCAAAACTGAATAGCCTCGTGAAGAAATGCCACAACAGAATGGAAAACTTTGATGTCGCCTCTGTTATGCGTATGATGGAGACATTTATTGACGAGCTTTCCAACTGGTACATACGCACAGGGAGAAGGCGTTTCTGGAAGAGCGAGAATGACGAGGACAAAACAAGCGCATACCTCACATTGTTCTGGACGCTTGACGCCATGAACAAGCTGTATGCCCCGATATTACCTTTCCTCTCGGAGGAGATATATCAAAATCTGGTGAGATCCATCGATGATGAAGCCCCCGAATCGATACATCTTGCTGAATATCCTGACTTTGACGAAGATTTCATTCTTCCGGAGCTGGAAGACCGGATGAAGGATGTCATGGATATAGTGCGCCTGGGCAGAAATGCCAGGAATGTAGCGGCCATCAAGGTCAGACAGCCTCTCTCGAAGATTTATGTTGCATTCAAGGGTGGCGAGAGCGAGAAGGGAATCCGCGAGGACCTGGTTTATCTCGTGCGGGATGAATTAAATATCAGGGATATAGAATACATCTCCCCGGATTCGTCTGAACTTATTGAATATAGTGTGAAACCTAATTTCGCGCTTCTTGGCAGAAAGCTACGCTCGGAGATGGGTATTGTAAAAGAGGCGCTGGAGAGCTTGCACAGCGAATTTATCAAGAAGAATATCGTGGGAAAATCTGGTTTTGTGCTGGATGCGGACGAGAAGAAATATGAGCTTTTGTTCGAGGAGGTTATCGTCGAGAAATCCCCTCCGCCATACCTGTTCGTATCCGAAGATGACAACTGGATTGTCGCCCTTGATACGAGAATTACGGAAGCTCTTCTCAATGAGGGGCTTGTCAGGGAATTGATTCACCGGATTCAGGATCTGCGCAAAGAAGCGGGTTACCATATCGCCGACAGGATACTTATAACGTACAAGCATGAAGGTCTTTTGTCCAGGTTGATGGAGGAATATGGCGATCATATAAAGGCCGAGGTTCTGGCTGTGAAATTGGTTGGTGGAATCCCCGACAAGGCGAAATATGACATAGAGAAGGAGATATCTTTCGAAGGTCATTCAATCATAATCGCCCTTGAGAAGGTCGAGGTTTTCGAGCCTGTAGTTTGATATTCGGAATATTAACAGCCGGTGGGGTCTTGTAGGAGCCTTTTCCCAAAGGCGACCATATTGTAGGAGCCTTTTCCTAAAGGCGACATTTTCGCCATAGGTTCCTGTCTTATCGTGGTTAGGAAACCGCTCCTACAGCTATGCGTTATTTGGTGTTAAATTATTTATAGTGAGTATTATCCTTTTTGATCTGCGGCGAGACGCCGCAGCCACCGACATTATTATAACCGACATTATTATAATGGCAGGAATCGACGTTGCTGTAATGGTGGGGGTGGCGTCCCGCCGCCCAAATCAAATAATGATATAAAAAGAAAATTCTTCTCTTTTACATACTTTCCCATATATTAAAACCGGCCTTTGAAAAGGCCGGAGGTAAGAGATATTATTTTTATGGTTGTTACTCAGGTGATAATATCAATAATCGTCTCTGAGGAGTTGAATCATTTTCCTTGCTTGCTGATCGTCTTTTCCAATTTGAAGAACTTTCTGGAAATTAACCTTTGCCTCTTCAAACTCACCCAGCTTGTAGCACATCAAAGCCAGGTTGTAGAAAGATTCGAGGAATTTGGGGTCAAATTTAATGGAAAGTTTAAACTCTGTCTTTGCCTGCTCGTAGAAAACTTCCTGTTCCGCCATAGACAGCCCGAGGGTAAAATGAACGTCTGCCTGTTTAAAATCAACGATAGTGTCCGAGCCAGATGAATCACTCTTCTTCAGAAAAGGCGAAAGAAGTCTTTCCAGGAGTGAAGGTTCTTTTTTAAATTTTGGTTTTCTGGCGAAATCGCCTGAGGAAAGAGCTTTCCTTCTATTTTTTTGAAATCTCCTCACCTGAAATTGTGGTTGTCTATCGTAATCCTTTCTCTTGTTAGAGTTATTCAATACGTTATAAGACTCTACCAGCTCTTTCATTTTATCCTCAGCAATTGTCTTGAGGTGTGGATTAAGATCCGGATGATACTTTTTTGAAAGCATCCTGTATGCTTTTCTAATTTCGTCATGGGGTGCTACAGGAGCAACCCCCAGGATTTTATAATAATCCTTTTTAACGGCCATATTTGCTACCCTCTTTATTCCATAGATTAGTTCTCTTCTTTCAATTGAGTGATAATATCCTTAATTTCTTCATTTTCAGGTTCCAATTTGAGTGCTGATTCGAACTCTGTAATAGCTTTTTCATTTTTGCCCACTTCCAGGTATGCACTTGCAAGATTATGATGTGCCCTGAAATAATCGGGTTTTTTCAATAACGATTCCTTGAATGCGTCAATAGCTCCCTCGAAGTTATCCATACTTGCGAATGCAATTCCCAGGTTGTTCAGACAGAGTGCATCGTCGGGATAACTGTTGAGTGCCAATCTATATTCTTCCACCGCTTTTTCATGTTTTTCCTGACTGCTGTATGCATTTCCCAGATTAAAATGTGCCTTGGCATAATATGTGTTAATTTTGATAGCTTCTCCATAGTGTGAAATAGCTTCTTCGATTTCTCCCGCTATTTCATTTGCAACGCCAAGATTATTATATACGTCCGCATATCTGGGGTTGATTTTAATTGAGAGCGCTGTTTTAAATTCCCGTATTGCTTCATCGGGTAATTGCTGATCGATGTAAATCTCACCAAGTTTTCGATGGGCTTCCACGTAATTGGGGTTGATGTGAATCGCCTCTTGTAACTCGTGGATTGCCTTTCCCACTTTTCCGTTGGCTTCAAGTGCGTTGGCAAGTTTGAAATGTACATCGGCATATTTCGGATTAACTTCCAAAATTGCCGTATAAGCTTTTATCGCCTGGTCTATAAGATTGTTAATTTCAAACCCGAATGACAATTCAAGCAACTTATGTGCTTCACCCTTTGTCAACTTTTTTGAAACTTCCTCGTTCAGGGGGTTTCCGCACCAATAACAGTATCTATGCTTAACCGGGCTCTCAGTTTCACATAGTTGACATATCAAGGTTTCCTCCATATATATCCTCCGATTTACTACAAGTTGATTCACTATCTATGTTTTATTTGTTATTTACCAAACTTATGATTGATTCCTTCTGAAAAAGTTATATTCGTCACCCGAAAATCATTCTGCAAATTCGCACTCATAAACGAATTAGAAGGAATAAAAATCTCATCGCAGAAACCCCTAAAATGTTTCCATTTGATCTTTTAAGGATAAATAATGATTTTCGCGTGGTGGGTGAAAACTGTGTTCTGATTCCCATGTCGAAACGAGATCTTGCTCTTGTGAAAAAATGGTTCAAGGATAGAGACCTGGTTAGCTATGCCTTTGGAACCACGGCAGAAGACAATGTGCTGGATAAGATTGCCCATGAATACACGAGAGATTTCTTCTCAAATTCGGATGAAATTATGGGAATATGGCACAATGATATAGATTTGATTGGATTTGTAAACTACTCTGGCAACGGCAGCCCCAGTGGAATTGTCAGAATCGGGGTAGTCATTGGTAGTGAAGATTACCGTTCCAGAGGAATCGGGACAGAGGCGATGAACCTTGCCCTTTATTATCTTTTTGATTATAAGGGGATCAAGAGGATAGACCTGGACACGGTCAGCTTCAATGAGCGAGCCTTGAAGTGCTTTCAAAAATGTGGATTTAAAAAGACAGGAGAGATGACGCAAGTTAATTTCCTGGATGGTGAATTGATTCACAAAATAGAAATGTCCCTGGATAAAAAAGAATTTTACACTACAATAGAGCGTTTTGGAAAAATGCCACATATTGAATTTTCTAAAGAAAACGGTTCCCGGAGATAAATTATAACCTGGAGTATAAGATGCACCTGACAATTAATGAGATTGTATATCTACTACATACCTGGAATGGGTGGTACCTTGTCGCCCACGATGAGAACCTCCATTCGGATTACAGCGACAATCATGTAAGAGTAAACATCTCTCCATACGATAATAGCACGATTCATGATGATGTGGCTGATGATCTCGAGGCATATACCGATGATGTGGATTTTGATGATCCTGACAATTTTAAAATTGGTTTTTTATTTGCCGCCGCCGAGCACCAGACAAATGAGATATTCAACTCCCTCAGGCCTGTTATTGCTGGTGGAGAGGGAGCCGATATAGAGATTATTAATACCATGAAGTTTGTTGAAGAGGATCTTCCTCCTGAAGCTGAAATTGAGGAGTCATTGGATCCAAAAACAAAAGATGCCCTTAAAAAATACAGGGCACGTATGAAAGAAAAAGAGCAGGAAGACGAAGAAGAAGATGAGGCCGGGGAAGAAAAAGCGGGAGACGAAGAGGAGATCAAGGCGGATCTTATGATTGACGGCGGTGAAGCTGAGCATGATGAAGCTGAAGAGGAAGATAGAGATGAAGATGAAGATGAAGATAAAATCAGTGAGATAGAGTTACCTGAAAATGAATTGATTATCCGGGGTACAATAACCAGGGAATTTATTGACGTCAAGGAAATTTTACACAATGGCGAGGTTTTTCCCGATCTTGAGATTTTTCTTGAAGCCGCCAGGTTATATGAAACCGTAGCTCGCAATTTCCAGGAGCCTGAATCGAAAAAAGAAATGGGCACTTATGAATGCGCGGATGATTCCGAGGCGGCGGTAGTGAGCCTTTTTGTAAGCACGATGAGTGAGCATGGAAGTTGTAAGGTCGATAAAAAAACAATAAGGACCAATACAACGGCGGAAGAGTTGGCAACTGTTATTTCATACATTCGTTACAGGGAAAAGATGAAAATGTTCAAAAATCCCCTTGTCAATCGACTTCGTGCAAAAAAGAATATGCAAAAAAATATGATGCGCAAGATGAGTCTTAAATTCTGCTCCTGCATGTTCTATGCACTGGCGATCGTACTCCTTATCGTATTTTATTTCTACTGGATCAAGAAAAAGTAAGTTGGGCAGATAGATTAATCTTTGGTAACTATTCAGCCCACTTTTGTATGGGAATTATAAGCCTTGATTTTACGCCGTTTTAGGCTGGTCGGAAGACCATCCTCTGCCCAAACTTTATGTAGATTTAATAATTGTCTAAAGTATTAAATTCATTTAAACTAAACTCTGCGTCCTCCGCGTCCTCTGCGGTGAATAATTTTGCTTGTCATTCCATTAAGAAGGAATTAAGATAAACCGCAAAGAAACAGGGAATGCAAAGAAAAGTATTGGAGTGTCAATGGTCAATAATTAATAGGCTCTGTGGTCTTTGTAGTCTTTGCGATGAATAGATGTTTTTTATCAATAAAATCGGTATCTGGAGGAGATTATGGCAGTAACACAATTTTCTATCACCATGGACAATGTCCCGGGCTCCCTTGCTGATATTTCCAACAGGCTGGGATACGCGGGGATTAACATCAGAGGAATATCTCTTATCAAGTCCTCAAAAAAGAAATCGCTTTTACACCTGGTTGTGAATGATCCGGTGGGCGCCGAGAGAATATTCCGTGAAGGCGCCATCGAATATGAAGAGGGAAGAGTACTGGCGATTGAGTTGCCCAACGTCCCGGGTGCGCTCTCGGAATGCGCCAAGGCAATGGGAGACGGCAAGGTCAATATCGAGTATTTATTTCCGTTTATTTCTCGCACACCCAATGCAATTGTAATCCTTATGACAGATAATATAGACAGGACCGAGGAGATTCTGGAGCAGACAAATATCCGAATGCTCACGGAAGAAGAACTCTACAGGCTGTCATAGCGCAGGCGGGAGAAAAACATGCATTAACTCGTGCCGGTGATTATATGATTCAGGTTGTTTTCACTGTTAATATATATGAAAACAGATAGATCGATAATAAAAAGAACCCAAAAGGGCAGCTCATTAAAAATAATCTGTGTATTATTGCTGTTCTTTTTTCT
This sequence comes from Vulcanimicrobiota bacterium, assembly GCA_021107945.1. Taxonomy (GTDB): domain Bacteria; phylum Vulcanimicrobiota; class JAJTBE01; order JAJTBE01; family JAJTBE01; genus JAIORV01. Next base: position 24,869 of record JAIORV010000069.1, read on the forward strand.
CTTTTCTTCATGTGGCGACAAAAAAAAGTCCATACAGGAGAAGTTTTCAAAAAAGATTGATCTCAAGTTCAAAGTGCCTATAGACAAGGTGATCAAATACAATCTCAGGATGTCAGGTAAGGGGGGAGTCTTTTTCAAAAACCCGGATCCCGGGAAGACTAAACATCACCCCGAAGATATCATGGAAGACTATGTTTTGTCTTTTAAAGGAATGGAGAATGGGCGAATAGATCTCATCTGGAAATACTTTCAGTATAATCCGGATACAGGTGAGAAAATTCCCGGAAAAATGGTTTCTTTCATGGCCGATGACAGGTTGAGAACGGAAGGTGTTGACCCCGGTAATTTTGGAATATTACTCAAGATTTTATTCCCGATTCCTGACAAACCTGTTCCGGTAAATCAAATATGGAAGAAAGACCTTGGCACAACCGGCAATGAAAAGGGCTTTATAAGATCAAGTATTATTGGCTTTGAAACACTTGGTGAGCAAAAATGTGTCAAGATCAAATCTGAATTTGACTTTCTCAGTGAGAAGGAAAGTGACTTTTTCAGGATAGAGGGTGATGGAATAGCATATTACTCTATCAGGAAAAATTGCTTTATCGATAGCAATTACAAATATTCAATGCGATCAAAATTCCTTGATAAAACCACCGGAGAAGAGTTAAGGATTGAACTTTTGGGAAGTATTGAAGCTTCTCTTGTAAAGTGATAGAAGGATAATCGGTTTTATATAAGAACTTATAAAAAAACCGAAAGGGGTTTTGGCGATGAAGGTACTAAAAATTCTTCAATATTTAGTTTCACTCGGGCATCTTATTATTCAAATTCTTCTTTATAGGGGCTGGTCCAATGGTTTTGACGCATTGGCAAGTAAAATTCCGTCAACCGCACCTGAAATGGCCTCCACTGTCCTGAGCGGTACTTTTGTCGAGTTAAGTAGGCATAGTTTTACATTTGTAATGTTAAGTATTTTTACCCTTGCTTTTTACCTTACTGTCACCGCACATATCTCGTTGTGGAATGGTGAAACAATTCTCGAGGAGACTATAAGCGAGGCAATCCACAAGCAATTTCCCGAAAAAGAGGAAAAAGCAAGAGGGTGACAGTAGCGGCCTTAATATTCAGGCCAATCCACGGTTTGGATGGAGGCCGGTCGGGAGACTATCCCGAAATAGGCATGTAATGAGGGTTGGAAAACCCATCATACAGGACGGATTTGAATAAAAACAATAAAATTATGGCAGAAGATAAAATTAATAAAGTAATTATTGAAAAAATCAAAATCGACGACGAGGAGTTCACCGCAGGTGATCTCCTCGATAATTTTAGTAGTATCCTGGATTTTTTTCGTCAGGCGCCGGTAACAACTCCGGTTATAGACAAATTCAATAAGTTTATCGATATGCTATGGAGAAGAAAGAATTATGATTCTGCCCTGCTCGCGATAGAAGAAGCGGAGAAAAAGTTTCCCGGAGACAGGAAGCTGGTTGAAAAACGGGGAGAGATATTAATTGATGCAGGCAAGTTTGATGAAGCTCTTGAGTTGCTCCTGGAATTGATGGAAATACATCCTGATCAGCATCAATACCTTGAATACATTGGCAGGATTTACCACAATCTGGGAGAGCTTGAAGAAGCGAAAAACGCATACCTGGAGGCTTTGCAAAATTCCACGAAGGATCCGACATCGCTTATGAGTCAGTTTGACATTATGGAGCAACTGGCTCGAATATATTATGAAAAGGAAGATTACCCGATGGCGATGGAATACCTGGAGGAGATATTGGCGATACATCCCCGCTCCTCCAAGTGGAGACTTTACTTCAGGATACTGAAGAAAATGAATCTCGAACAGGAATTAGAAAAATCAAGAACAGTTTACAAGCAGATAAAAAAAGGGCGCCGCTATCATTCAAGAGCCGCTAAATATGAGAAGCAAAACAAAATTGAACTTGCTTTGAAAAATTATAAAAAGGCGGCGGATGCAAACCCGTATGAGCCCCAGTATTATTTCTGTGTGGGCAATGTACTGGAAAAACTTCCGGAAGATGAATACGAGTTTCAATTTGATGAAGCAACAGGATATTATAAAAAAGCGATTGAGTTATATCCCAATAATATTTTCTATATTATGGCGCTTGTGGGAAATCTTAGTTTCACCAGAGACTGGGAAGAGGCATACGAGTTTGCTGCAGAGGCAGGGAGAAAATTTCCCGAGTTTATGCTTCCAAGTTTGAGAGAACTCTCGTTTGTACTGGGAAGAGAGTCGAATTATATGGAGCTTCTCAGGGAATACATCGGTGAGGATACGAAAAAACGAAAGATCGAGCTTCGGTCCGAGCTTGCCATTATGCTCAGGGAGAGAAAGAAAGAAGAGGCCGATGACTGGTTCAGGGAAGCCCTCGAATTATATGAGAAAAAAACAATTCATCAGCCATATTCCTGGAGGAGCTACTGGGATATCGCTAACTGCCAACTGGAATTGGAAGAAATCGAGAAAGCAAGAGGAAATCTTGAATATGCCAGAGAGCTTTGCGGGGAATTTAACGAGGATATAGTGGAGAAACTTGTTGAGGTTTATTATCAGCTTGATCATTTTGAAAAGGCAAAAGAATTATTAATGGAACTTATTCCCAAACATCCCGATGATTATGAATATTATGGAAAATTGGGCATGATTTTTTTGTTCGAGCTTGATTATGATAAAGGATTTGAAGCTTTCAACCGCTCTCTTCTTCTGAACCGCTATGTTCCTGAATACCTTTATGGCGCCGCAGTATGCGCCGCAAGACTGGGGAAACATTTGGACGCTATTGATATCATAAAAGACTTGCTCGAAATGGAACCGGGATTTTTACAGATAATACAGACAGAGGACACTTTCCTGGAAGTAAAGGAAACAAAAGAATTCCTCCAGATGCTTCACAAGCATAAGGCAGATAGAAGGAAACCGGCAAAGCCTCTGGTGGAAATGAAAAAATTTATATTGAAATCGAAACAGGCTAAATTAGAAAAAGAACTGAACTGATTTCGGATAACAGGATAATTTTGGCAAACAATTAATTATTGATTATAGGAAATACCCACATTTCGCACAGATGAATTTGTTAAAAAGTCATAGAATTTATTTCAAGTGCTCAAAGGCGATAACAGATGTTTTAAGGCGATAACAGATGTTTTAAGGCGACATCAGGTATATTAAGGTATTTAAGACAGCACCACAATTTATTGTGGTGAATTGATTGTAAACCCCACCACTACAGCGTCCCAACCACTTCAGTGGTTTATCTCATCTGCGTTTTTGGCAAATTGAGTGACTTAATTAAAAGATGTCAGGTGTGCGAATTTGGGAAATAAACCTGATTATTAATAAGGAGGTCAGTTTCTAATGAAAAAAATCCTGGTATTTGCCCTTCTGCTATCATTTGTGCTTACAATGGGCATCGCTTTTGCAGAGAAAGAGAAGAAATGTGTATGGGAAGATCCCAATACCACGAAATCCAATCTGACAAAGAAAATATCATGGGACGTACACAAATGGGAGGTAGTTCTTAAAAGCGGAAGATTGGATATTCAGATGCTGAAAAACAAGAGGAAAATCCTGATTGACAACGGCGTCAATTACTTTACAGCGGCAGGGACGGGAATAGGCCCCATAGTAGTCTATAAATGCGGAAACGAATTGCGTTATTTCCATCGCAGATTCAAGGGAGTTGAAGGACAGAAAGGGACATTCTATAAGGGAGATGTCAAGGGAAATGTCAAGAAAATCGGAATTATTGGATCCAAAGACGGAGTCTGGATTCATGTGGTTACAGCAGATAAGAAATTATATAAATATTGGATTGACGAGAAAGGTGCTACCCTCAAAAAATAAAGTGAAATATGGAAAACGAATATCGATATCCTTATTATAAAAGCTTGTGGAGGTCATCAAACCTCCTCTTTTTTTTGGGGAAGAAACTTTTTCAACCCGTTTTGGTAAACCTGGGTTAGATATAAGTGAGTCCTGTTTTCCTCATTTCCTCCTTTCATAATCCTGAAAGGATATTATGTCATTGTTATAGAAAACATGATATAAATTGGACTCATTTTTCATCATCACTAAATCATTTATCACTAAAATTGCAAGTCCGGAGGATAATAAATTGGAACCGAAAGCAAATAAAGAAACATTGAATAAAATCAAAGAACAGGCAGCAACATTTATTCAGCTTACAGAGAGAAAGTATGGAGTGAAACTCGATCATTCCGAGGAATCCCTTGTCGTAGCTGATGACCTGATAACAATATTTCTGAAATTTCATAAGTCTCATTATATCAAGGCTGCAGTATATATTGGCAGCTACCTGGGTGAGGTTATCATAAAAAACCTTGGCGGCAAATGGCTGAAAGATTATTCCATAAAGAATATCGGCAATTTAAAGGGATTCGCTCATCCTATAACCCGGGCACGAAAGAGACTTGCAAACGGGATTGACGATTCAATCGTTCGCTATTACAGGAATCTCAAGTTGAGTGATTGCATGGACTCAAACTTTGCCGGCGATCGGGAGAAATTGGATGGATATGGTGATATTTTATTGGCCGATGGTTGGCATTTGGAGCTTCTTAACCGGATTCTGAATAACGATAATCCCCGGTATGTTCGCGAGGAGGCGGCGGAGCTTTTTGGCAGGCTTATAAAAGATGATATGAACGACGAGTTGGTGAAATTAGCTTCGGATCCCGATCTTGTTTATTTCTCTGCAATAGCCCTGCAGGGGCATCCTGTAAAGGAAGCGTTTGAACCTCTTCTGAAAAATCTCGGGGAAACGGACTATATTCCGGTCAGACAGCAGATTCTCCTCGCACTGGGGAAACTTGGAGATACCCGCGCTTTTAAAGAGATAGTCCCGTTCCTCAATGATGGTGATGAAATCGTGGGACATTTTGCCGCGATTGCAATTGGAGAGATAGGTGGGAACTTTGCAGTTGATGAGTTGCTTAATATTATGGCGGGAATCCATCCCGGCAATCCCCTCCATGCCATAACCGCACTGGAGATAATCGGCGATAAGAGAAGTGTGCCCGCATTGATTGAGGCGTTGTTTTCAAGGGATGAGGAAGTGAGAGAGGCGGCGGCAAGAGCGCTTCAGTATATACCCGATCAAAGCTCGTTCAAACCTCTTGTTTATTGCCTTAAAGACAGATCCAGCAGGATCAGGATATTCGCGGCCTATGCCCTGGCAAGCATTGGGAATCCGGATGCAATACCATATATGAAAAAGCTTCTGAAGGACGAGGTTCAGACGGTCAGGCTTCATGCAACTCACCTTTTGAAATGGCTCAAAAAGGGAGAGACTCCGGCGGCGAAGGTGATATAATCGGTTTTCAACGCAGAGAACGCGGAGAGCGCAGAGGATAAACGGAGAAAAACTAAAACAGAGGCGAGAAGCGGGAAACGAGAAAAAAGGAAAATATGGCGATCTTGAGGCTTTTCGATACCCTCATTCCCGGCATCCGATCTCCATCTTCTATTTATCGGGACGAGGACGTCCCTCCTACAGTTTATCGGGATGAGGACATCCCTCCTACACACTGGAGGGGAGAGGCGAGAAACGAGAAGCGGGATCCAACTTCCAATATCCGTTTTTAATCCAATTTCATTACATGCTTTACTTCTTTTAATGTTTCCTTTACAATTGCTCTGGCTTTTTCTCCTCCCCTTTCAAGAAGGTCATACACAATCTGCGGATTGTCTTCAAGCTCTTTTCTCTTTTCCTGGATGGGCTTAAGGAATACCATCATTTTCTCATAAAGCTCCTTCTTGTCGGCGGCACATCCCAGGGCGCCGGATTTGCAGTTCTGATCAATACAGTTGCATTTTTCCTCCGTGTTGAAAAGCTTTTGGTAATAGAAAATGGGGCATATGTCCGGGTGACCCGGGTCTCCCTTGTAAATTTTCTGTGGATCCGTCGTTGTCTTTTTTATCTTTTTCCATATTACATTGGGATCATCCGAGAGATAAATCGAGTTGTTATAACTTTTGGACATCTTCCTTCCATCTATTCCCGGTACAAGTGCGTATTTGGTGAGCTTGGGCTGCGGCTCAGGGAAAACATCTCCGTAAAGCCTGTTGAATCGCCTCACTATTTCCCTTGCAAGCTCAAGATGGGGGAGTTGGTCCTGTCCCACAGGAACAAAATTACCCTTTACACAGATAATGTCACAAGTCATCAATATCGGGTAGCCCATGAATCCGTACGTCGCCACATCCTGCCCCAGGGCGGAAACCTGATCTTTGTATGTGGGACTCCTCTCAACCCAGGAAACGGGGGTTATCATAGAAACAAGCAAATGTAGCTGAGCTATCTCCGGAACGTGGCTCTGCAGGTAAAACGTGCATTTTTCAGGATCAATGCCGCCGCTGATATAATCGGCGATAACCTCGAAAATATCCTGCTTTATGGTTTCTGGATGCATATATCTTGTCGAAAGGGCATGCCAGTCTGCGACCATGAAGAAACTTTCATATTCTTCCTGGAGTTTCGCCCAGTTCTGTATTGCCCCGAAAAGATGACCCAGGTGAAGTTTTCCCGTGGGTCTCATGCCGCTTAAAATTCTGGCCATTTTAATACCCCCTCTAGATTTTGTTAAATAAAAAGGCCGCTTTGCGGCCTATATTGTTAATAGCAGGGGGGAGATTTGAACTCCCGACAAAGAGCTTATGAGTCTCCTGCTCTACCCCTGAGCTACCCTGCCTTGTTCTCCATGTTATTTAGGAACAATTCATATTATACATTTTTCGCGGTTCTTGTCAAGAGTTATTAAGATACTTTATTATAATGGTTTCACTATATTCACTTGAGATTAACGAACAAGTGATTTTTCACCGCAGAGGATAACCGGAGGAAAAATATTGATATCTCTGTGCCTGCGCTGAACTTGTTTCAGTGTCCTCTGTGGGGAATGGGAAACGGGAAACGGGAAAAGGGAAACGGGAAACGGGAAATAGCCGAGATTTTGAGGTTTTTCGATACCCTCAATTCCAGACTCACTAGCTTCCGGCCTCAGTATTCCGTCATCCGTTTTCCTTATTTCCTAATTTCCTTAGAGGAAATACTCCTCATTTCCAACTTCACCATCCCCTGGAAGCCAGGAGCTCCTCTTTGGGAATCAGTGAGATTTCCAATCCTTTCATCGCTTCGCCTATACCTTCTGAAACTTTTGCCAGGATTTTCGGATCCATGTAATGTGTCGTAGCTTCTACGATAGCTTTTGCTCTTGCAGGCGGGTTGTTGGATTTGAATATTCCGGATCCCACGAAAATACCGTCGGCTCCCAACTGCATCATAAGTGAGGCATCTGCCGGAGTAGCGATTCCTCCGGCGGCGAAATTCACCACAGGAAGTCTTCCCATTTCTTTTGTCAATTTAACAAGTTCAAATGGTGCGCCTATGTCTTTGGAGAATGTCATCAATTCCTCATCGGGCATATTCATTATGTGTCTTACCTGCCCCATCACGGTTCTCATATGCCTGACCGCTTCAACGACGTTTCCCGTGCCGGCTTCTCCCTTTGTTCTTATCATTGCCGCGCCCTCGCCGATCCTTCGAAGGGCTTCACCCAGATCTCTGGCTCCGCAAACAAAAGGTGTTTTAAAATCGTATTTGTTTATGTGAAACTGCTCGTCAGCAGGCGTGAGAACTTCACTCTCATCGATAAAGTCAACGCCCATCGATTCCAGGATCTGCGCTTCCACGAAATGACCTATTCTGACCTTGGCCATAACCGGAATGGTCACGGATTTCAGTATCTCCCCGACCTTGATGGGATCCGCCATCCGGGCAACTCCACCATGCGCTCTGATATCGGCAGGTACGCGCTCAAGAGCCATTACTGCGCATGCCCCCGCTTCCTGGGCGATTATCGCCTGCTCTTTTGTTGTAACATCCATAATGACCCCGCCCTTGAGCATCCTGGCAAGGCCCTCTTTAACCTTGAATGTGCTTTTTTCTACCATATTATCTTACCTCCAGGGATATAATGTTATTCCAAATAAAAGGCGGGGATTTCTCCCCGCCATAATCCTTATCCTAATTAATATCGCAAAACCACTCCGACTCCGCCTTTTTCCTTGAGTTTATCTGCCGCCTTGTCTTCAAGGGGAGTCACTTTGGCATTTGTTTCAAACGCAAGTTCGATCATTCTCTCGATTATATGGGGCTCAACTTCCATTCCCTCTATTTCTTCATCGCTTAGATCAACATAGTACGAGCCATCGGTATCCTTGTGTCCGCCGATATGCAGATCAGTATTGAAGAAAAGATGCCCGACACGTGCCTGTTGAAGAGCGTCGATGGAGTTCTGAACTCCAATATATGCTCTTCCACGAGCGGCGGCAGTGTTAAGTAAATCATCGACCTGCCTGGCCTCGAGATTCCTCTTCCAGTTATGTAATAGCTCGGTAGTGTTCTCCTCGATCTTGCTGATAGAAGCATTTATATAGTTCTTGTCAAGTATTCCCACAACCATGTTCTTCAGCGAATTGGAAAGATGCTCTTCCACAACGTCGGTAAACTTGGGTGATCCTGTCAGGATGATGTTTTCCCAGTTATGCATCTTGGCAAATTTTGCCATTTCCAATGCAACATTCGCCAGCTTCTTGTTAACCTGTACCTCAACCTTGTGTTTGAACCTGTCCATGGTTGAGCCGCTCAATTGTCCGACGCCTGCGCCTGAAGTAGGTTCGTTTACAAGATCCGTCTTGATCTCGATCTGAACTTCTTCCTTCTCGTCAATCAGCCCCTGCCGCCAGGTCATCACTCTTGTAAGCTCCTGCGACAATACCGCAATCCCCATAATGGGAGCTTCATCCGTCATAGCTATGACAGGGCGAAGGAACGCCGTATTCATCCATACAAAATCATTTTCCATGGGAAGTTGAATACTTCTCCAGAATGTTTTGCCGGAATCGGCATCATAAAAATAAATCAGACTTCTCTTTTTCATCTCCTGAGGAAAGTTGACCAATTCATTATGTGCTTTTTCCGCCGCACGCTCCAGGTGTTCATTATCAGGGTAATTGTTCATCAATTTATTCAAGCCTGATTTAATGATCGTTTTCCATCGTTGATGAGCGGTCTTACCCCTGTCTTTAACATCCACATAAATACTTAATATTCCCTTGTCCGATTTCCATTTCAATAGATCCTTCAAGTCGTCTATTGATAGAAACAATTCTTTTTCCTTTACCACAGCACAACCTCCGTCCTTGTTTTCAATGATAATATTAACCTATTCTTATTATAAAATCAAGTCCATTTTAAAAACATGTAACCAGTCACCGCAAAGGAGACTGAACAGTTACCATTCTTTACGCGAAACAAGTTTTCCTCTATTTTCGAATATCAATCATGTAAGGTTTTCTTTCTCGTGATTATTTCCTTTTCTCTCTCAAAATTCTTTATATCGCCAAGTATGTAATAAAGAAGCAAAAGCTCCTGGTGAGGGAGTTTCTCGTCGGGATGCAACTGGGCAAGTTTTTCAAAACTTTCAACAGCGGGCACATACAATTTTCTGGATTTTTGATAATACCCCAGCATCATCATTCTCGTACATTCATCCGCTCCATTTTGTTTTAATAATTTCAACATGTTATACATACGACTCATTACTTTTTCCCCGGCCAGGTTGAAACTCCTTATGTTGCTTACATTCTCGCGGGGGCAGGATTTTATCCTTATATACCAGTAATAAGTCACCCCGGGTTTCAGGGTGGCTTTATCCGAAGGATACCTTACACAATTTTTTCCTGTCACATCCTCCGAGAAGAGTTTTTCAGACTTATCATTTTCCAGTGTTAGTATAATTTCCTCGCTTGTTTCATTTATTGTATCCCAGGTGAAAATAGGGTGGGGACGAATTGTTATAAACGAAGGTGAAATTAAAGAAAAATTCTTTTTCTCTATGTCGGGTATCCCGCTGAGAATTTCATTCCTTACGGATTCACTCCTTCCCACCGAGGAAAATACTCTTGCAGGCTTAGTAAAAAAAATATTAGGTTTGATTACATCAGGATCCCGCCCCGATGCAACCTCCTGGGCAAGAATTCTCAAGGTCTTTTCGCCTTCCACAATCTTCAGGTTGCCGGAATAATAATATATGGACGCAGAAGAATTTTTGCCCACAATTAACCTGTCGCCGGTCTTAACTTCCATACCCAGGTGAGCGACCGCCCTTGTCCTTCGCATGTATCTTTGAATCAGCACATTTCCTTTGATACTGATTATGGCCGCTGAATAGTCGGCGACCTCCACAGCTTCAACCGATATAGGAATAATAAGGGAAATAAATAAGAATGAAATAAGAATTAAAATTGATGTTTTCATTAAATTATCTTTCATATTGGTCACCCCTCGTTCACCCCGGAAATCCCAACAAAATGTTTGAATAGCATTCCTTTTTATGAAACCTCATTTCTTCCGGTTCCATTTTTCTCCTACCGGAATCTTTTATAATAAAATTGTAGATATTCACCGCTGAGTTTTAAATGAAGTTAACACTCTTAACTGCAAGGTTGAAATTGAGATTAATCACACACTTAAATATCAAGAATCTTATAGAGGGTATCAAAGGAGATGTTAGAAATAATAGGTTGGAAATTGGAGCCAACTTCCAACTTCCAATTTCCCTATGATTGAGGCTTACAATGCGACCTTTATTAATATCATACCCGGGATTAAAAGAGAAACTTTCCCATATTGACCTTGGAGAATTTCCCACACCCGTGCAAAAACTGGATAATTTGGGGAGATATTTGGGAAACGACGATATCTATCTCAAAAATGACGGATTGAGCGCTCCCGTCTATTGTGGAAACAAGGTTCGTAAACTGGAGTTTCTGCTTGCGGAAGCTCTTGACGAAGGGGCGAAGGAGGTTCTTACATTCGGCTTCGCCGGCTCCAATCATGCGACGGCAACCGCATTTTACGCAGAGAAGATTGGAATCAAGAGCATCTCAATGCTCATGCCGCAACCCAACGCAAGATATTTAAGGAAAAACCTGCTGATGAGCTATAGAGCCGGCGCAGAGCTTCATCAATATCCAGATAAAAAGTTTCTTGCCTTGGGAACAATTAATGAAATGATAAAACATATGGTGAAAAGAGGTCAATTCCCAAAGATTATCCCCGCGGGCGGAAGTTCACCACCGGGAGTCGCGGGCTTTATCAACGCCGCCATGGAACTCAAGATACAGATCCGGGAAGGACTATTGCCCGAGCCCGATAAAATATATGTGCCGATGGGAACCGGCGGCACGGCGGTGGGGCTTATGATAGGCGTAAAATTGTCCGAATTAAAAACCAGGATTATCCCTGTTCGTGTCATCGATTCTCAGTATGCGAATGAAGATATTGTCTGCAATCTTTTTAATAAGACAATTTCTTTCCTGCGAGAAAAAGATCCCACATTTCCCCACTTGAAAATATCAAAAGAAGAAATCGAGTTAAAAGAAGGCTTCTTCGGTCAGGAATACGCTCTTTTCACACAAGAGGGGATGAATGCTGTAAGACTTCTCGATGATAAAGAGGGAATCAAGCTTGACGGCGCATACACAGGAAAAGCCTTTGCCGGATTACTAAGCGACCTGAAAAAAGGAAAACTCAAAGACGAAGTGGTTGTTTTCTGGAATACTTACAATAACAGGGATTTATCACATTTGATTTCGAATATTGATTATCATGATCTGCCGGAAGTTTTTCACGGATATTTTGAGGAAGATTTACAGCCCCTGGAAATATGATTATAATAATTGTGAATTGTCGATCAGGAGATTTTCATGAAGGATTTCATATCATCTGTCAAGCTCCGGGCAAAAGACCTGTTACACAATAAAGGAGCTATATATTTTATTCTTCTGTGTGTTTTTATTGTCCTGATAGTTATCAACAACCTGAACTGGTTAAAACTGGATAATAATATTCCCATAGATGACCAGGCGAGCCACATATATAATAGTTATTACTTTTTTCATAAGCTCAATGCCGGTGATTTCAGGCGATTTCTTCTTGAATGCAGATTTTATTATCCACCCCTTGTATATCAATTGAGCGCGCTTTTCTTTTTATTTACTCCCCAAAACCCGGACCTGGCGGTATTGAGCCAGATTCCTTTCTGGGCTATTCTTATTCTTTCAATATTTTTTATCGGGAAACATCTCTGGAGTTATGAGGTGGGCTTTCTTGCGGGGATTGCGGCATTCGGATTCCCTTACATGTTGACGATGTCTCAATCATACCTTCTGGATCTCCCCTGTGCCGCGATGGTATCGTTGTGCCTGCTTTTCTTGCTTTTGAGCGAATATTTTCAAAGGTCCGCATGGACTATAGCCTTTTTTATCGCTTTTGCTTTTTCCATGCTGACAAAGTGGTCTTCGATATTCTATATCTTACTGTTGTTAATTATTTACTTTGCCATATTCATAAGGAATGCATTTAAAGAGAAAAAATCTCCCTGGATGCTGGTTGTTATGCTTGTAACAACAATTTTTTTCGCCATAATGGGTTTGCTGTGGATCAGAGTGGAGTTGGCAAACAGCACAATGATTTATGAAAATATGCTCAGGAGCTATTTCATATCAATCGTCCCCCTCCTTGTGTTGTTTGTAATAACTTCATTTTTGCCCTTCGTGGCGAAAAGCTCGAAAAGGTTCGTGCAGGGAGTGCAACTTTTCATCATCGGAATCTGGCATTCATATGCAATAAAATTTTTCTTCTATGTCAGATATTTCAACGAAGTTACAACATCGGGGATCCAGGAGGGAGACACATTCTCAATTACCTGGTTTCTTAAACGTTTCACACTTGAAGTTCAGGGGATTCCCTGGATGTTTTTCCTTATTATCGGGATTCTATGGTACATTTTCACCCGGGACAAGAGGAATGATCGGACCATATATATAATCGGATTTCTCGGTTCCCTGGCAATCTTATTTTGCATACAGGATAAGGAGCCGAGGTACTTTCTTCCCCTGGTGGTATATACATCGGTGATTCTGACTTATTGGATCATACAAATAAAATGGAAACCGCTGAGGGTGTTTTTATCTTTGGTTCTGATTGTTGTTGCAATACCGGGAATAGTCGGGTGGAGACATGAGGAATTGAATGAATATGTAAGATACAATAAACAGGAACAACGATATTATAATCCAATTATTGCTGAACCTCCCCGGAAAGCAGACTGGCAGATCGATGAAATTGTCGGTAGTCTGGATAGAAACGTGGGCAATAAAGCGACACTGCTGTTCGTGGCTCTTGAAGGACATGCGGCGGGGAGCTCCTCTCCCAACTTTATGAGAATGGCCTTGAACAGAGATTCGGAAAGGCAGGTCCTAATTCCATGGTTAGTAGGCGGTATGGAGGCTGAAGGTTTCGTTCCCGATCAAAGAAGAAGGTTTAAATTCTTCATTATCATTCCCGATTTCGAAGGTGATTATATTTTTGATTCCGTATTGATCTTATATTTCGAGGATAAATCCAAAAAAGTCGATAATAAATTATATTTCAGGGATATACTTTCAGCCCGTGGGTTTACAGGAAAACTCAGAGAAAAAAGCAAGTTGAAAATGCCTGGAAATACAGTACTGCATTTCATTGAACTGAAGATAGAACCGCCGATGTGTATGCAGGAGATTAAAGAGGGCATACAGGATTGAAGGGAAATTATTATTACTATAGAATTTTTAAATCCTGAAAAAATTATTATTATGAGGAGGCACAAAGGTGAGGAAAAGATATTTTTTGTTTGCTGTAGTGGTTTTAATCTTGCTCAGCATTGCTTTAACTTTGCCCAACGCATATGCAAAGACAAAGAAGCCCCCGCCGGATTATATGCCGATGGCCGTGGGGTACTGGTGGAAATATAAGATGGTGGAGAATAAACAGGAATTTACCATCAAGGTAATTGGCAAGGAAAAAGTTGGCGACGTTATGTGTTACAAACTCGAGACCCTTGCAAGCAATGGCAAGGTAATGATGGTCGAGTATTATTCCAAGCAACCGGGAAAGGTGATGTGGCATCGCGAGAAGTATGTAATGGCAAAACAAACCGTCGATTTCAAACCTCTGAGAACATTTATCCTCAACCCCCTGTATAAAGGTGCGAAATGGTCATGGAAGGGTAAGGGGATGATGGATGTTGACATCGAAGAGTCGGCGATAGTAACCGGTTTTGAGAAAGTCGAAGTTCCTGCGGGTAAATTCGGCACAGCAAAGGTTGATATAAAGATAATACAGGGTGGACAGGAAGTACCGAAAACATACTGGTACGCTCCAAATATCGGAATGGTGAAGTCGTTAATGAAGACTACTGTTGGAGATAAAAATGTAGTACTTATAAAGTATAATTTGAAGAGGAAAAAATAACTTCTTATCTATATTTCTGAATTTTTAGGAAGCAAGAGGCAAACGTCTCTTGCTTTTTGTTTGCGGTTTTTATTTCAGACCTGCGTTACTCATATTTCCCCATCGGGAAGCCACTGAAGTGGCTGAAAAAGTAAGAAAAGGGGGGATTTCTCTATTTCCCCCGGTTAAAACCGGGGGTTAATCTCATGGGAGGTTTAAAAACCTCCGCTACCCAACCTCCGGGGTCCGCCATTATTCATTTTCTTCGTGTTCTCCGTGGCTTCGTGGTGAAAATAAAAACCCTTTGCGAACTCTGCGTTCTTGGCGGTTAAAATAACATTTTACATTGTATTTACATTGTAACACTCTTTGCGAGGGCGATGGCTCCCAGGACACCCGACCTCTCACCGAGTCCCGGAGGGACAATATACCTGTCTATATGCTCAAGTATCTCAGGGGACTGTATGTAACCGTTTAACAGCTTCAGTACTTTTTTCCTGATTTTTGGGAAAAGCTGTGACTGTTTCATTACTCCACCCCCCATAATTATTCTCCGGGGAGAGAGGGTGCATATCAGGTTATGCAGTCCCAGGGCGAGGTAATGAGCCTCAAGGTCCCAGGCAGGATGATCGGGGGGAAGTGTATGTGCTTTTTGCCCCCATCTCTCCTCGATGGCGGGGCCGCATGCAAGTCCCTCGAGACAGTCCCCGTGATACGGACATTTTCCTTGATACGGATCTTTTTCCCGGTCGTGGGGGATTCTCATATGCCCCATCTCAGGATGGATAAGGCCATGTATTAGCTTTCCCCTGACCATGCCGCCCCCGCCAAGTCCTGTGCCGATCGTAAGATATATGAATGTATCAAGTCCCCCGGCGGCTCCCCATATATATTCACCCTGCGCCGCCCCGTTTACATCGGTGTCAAAACCCACAGGCAAGTTTAATGCTTCTTTTATGTTACCTGCGAAATCCGTATTTCTCCACCCGGGTTTGGGAGTTGATGTGATGTAACCATATGTCGGCGAGTCAGGATCGGGATCGGCAGGGCCGAATGTTGCAATGCCAATAGCTTTTATATCTTCTTTTTTCATTTGCTCTTTAAAGAATTCTATTGTCTTGCCCAGGGTTTCTTCCGGGGTTGTGGTGGAAAATTGCTCCTGCGCTCTTATGTCATCGGGTCCTGAACCCACAGCACATACAAACTTGGTTCCCCCTGCTTCTATACCGCCAAATACATCCATGGCAATCTCCCTTCAAGATAATTTTCGGTAAATGATTCCTTAAAATACCTTCTTATCTTGTTCACTTTCTCCTCCAGTGCCCGGCTAGATTCGGATAGTTATGGTGGTTTTGACTTGATTTTTTTTTGAACTAAAAAATCTGTTAATAGAAGATCGGATTATATTTTTGATAAAAACATGTTATTTTTTTTATTCTCGCAGGTAAATTAGCAAAAAAATAGAATACTATCTATATATTTTTAACATGGCATGGCTTCAATAAATTCAATATTAATTCAGCATTCGGGGCAGGTTTGGAGGAGTGGAGTTTATTTAAATCTTATATGATTTTTTTAACATTACACTCTGTCCTAATCGACTCGATTTTGAAATGGAGGTATGGAAATGGTTGAAATAACTGAGGTACAGGAGATTGGTAACTCCACAGATGAAGAAAAAGTATCTGGCAAAGTCGAGATTAAGAAGAAGTCTCTCAAGTCCAGGAAGAGAAAAAAGAAAGCCGAGAAAGCAGGCAAGAGACTATTAAAGCAGATCTACACGCTTGACACAAAGCATCTCATTGCCAAGGTAGGCTTTATCCTGAATCAGATACCCCGGACAAGGGATAATGACAAGCTTCTTACGGTAGAGATCTACAAGACTTTCTATAGGGATTTTCTTGTCGATGGTGATAAAATAAAGTTGGATGATCTCCTTACTCTGCCTAAAAGTTACGAGATGCAGCGATACAGGGCTCATATACAGAATGTGCTGGGTCTTTTCAGGGCTTCCCCGGATGTTCAGAAAAGAAGGAAAGTCCGCAGAAAAGAATGGCGTGAGGATGAAGGCTCGATCCTTTCACCCCCTGTCGAAGTTTTCACTACAGAATGCGGTTCCGACTCGCCACACCTGGTGGTTGCCAGTTTGTGGATATATGACAGGCTTAAAAATCACTCCATACTAAGTGAATTCAGAGATTTTAAGGAGAAAAAAGTCAAAAACCACAGACTTATATTCTCAAACACCACAAAACGAAATATAGAAATGGCAAATGAATTTTTCGATTTGATACTCAAGTTTTCCGATTTCATTGGTTTTAAAGCGCATATCTTCCATGATTACAAGGAAAAAGTTGATAGTGTGCATGAAGCCTATCTTGAGCATGTTCTTGAATCAATGGATGATGAAGTTGAACGTAACAACATCAAATTACCCAAGTCTTTGTCAATAATTAAAAGCTCGTCAATAGAGGACGAGGGCAATATACTTGAGCATGTTCGCAGTCATATGAACAAGATTATGTCAGGGAAATATGACAACAATGTATTTATCGATCAGTTTTTCTCCATTGACACCGAGAGCTCACCCCTGCTACAGATAACGGACTTCTTTGCCGGATCTCTCCATTACCTTTACGGAAATAAAACCCCGGGCAAGAAACTAAAGGATAAATTAGCTTGTGAGATAATGAAAAAACTGAAGATTTCCACGAGAACCTGCACTCCCAAGAGAGGGAGTAAGAAAACCAGGATAACAATTATTTAATAGGATTTTTTAAACATATTAATAATCCGGATAAATGTGCTGTTTTCTTGCGGGGCTATAAAGCAGGTTGGGAATTATGAGAAATCAGGGTTCTCTCGGAGTTTTTTCTGCAAGGCGGTATCTCATAGGATGAATAAAAAGGGCATAAATGTTTTACTGATAGAGGATAACCCTGATGACGCGCGGCTTATAGAAAAATTGCTTTCCATATCAGGGGGTACTGAAATTGAAGTAGAGTGTGCTTCTTGCCTCACAGCAGGCATAGATCGCCTTGTAATAGATGATGTCAGTTTAATATTGTTGGATCTCTGGCTTCCGGAAAGCCAGGGATTCGAAACACTCGATATAGTGCGTTCCCAGGCACCGGAAACTCCCATAGTAGTCCTGACTGCATTTGAAGATGAAAACAGTGGAATTAAATCATTGCAAAAAGGTGCACAGGACTATCTTGTCAAGGGAAAATTAGATGGAAACCTGTTGGTGAGGGTTATACATTATTCCATCGAGCGGCAAAAAATTTTGAAACGGCTGCAACACCAGATTTTAGATGGTGAGCGAATCCGGGAAGATTTGCGAAGAAGTGAAGAGAAATACCGCAGCATTTTTGAGAATATACAGGATATTTATTATGAAGTGGATTTTGCCGGAAGAATACTTTTATTGAGCCCTTCAGTGGAGCGAATATCAAAATACAAGAGAGAAGAATTAATCGGGAAATCATTATATGAGATATATTCAAACCCTGAAGACCGAAAGAACCTTTTGAGAGAAATCAAGAAGAATGGATATGTTTACGATTACGAGATACTTCTGAAGGATAAGAACGACACTCCTGTCCCCTGCTCCGTAACCTCGAAGGTAGTACTTGATAAAAAAGGCAAACCTCTGAAAATCATAGGCACAATGCGAGATATCACCGAGCGCAAGCGGATGGATGAGGAGTTAAAAGCCAGCAGAGCCGGCTTTTCCAATATTGTGGAAAAAAACATGGATGGTATTGTTGTTTTAGATCGGGACAAAAGAGTGCGTTTCGCCAATCCTGCCGCTGAATCTTTTTTCCGCTGGAAGACTGATGAAATTTCGGGAACACTAATCCGTTATCCTTTTAATGTTTATGAAGCCAAAGAACTTCCCATAATCCGTCCCAATGGTGAAGCAGGCATTGCCGAAATGCGCTTTACGAAAACGCAATGGGATGGAAAAGATGCCCATCTTGCACAACTTCGCGACATAACAGAGCGCAAGCAAGCGGAAGAGAATCTCAGAAGATATAAGTATATGGTTGAATCCGCTAACGATGCAATATTCTTTAAGAATCTGAAAGGCCAGTATGTTATCGCCAACGCCAGGACTTTTGAAGCTTTTGGTTTACCGTCCGAGGAAGTAATAGGGAAGAATGATTATCAGTTAATGCCCGATGAAGAGGAGGCAAGGAAAAATACAGAAGATGATCAGGTTGTTTTCAAAACGGGCAAACCCAAGGATGTTATTAAACAAATGACCGGTGCGGACGGGAAAGAACATTGGTTTCAGGCTATAAAGGCTCCACAATTTAATGAGGAAGGAAGCATTATCGGGCTTGTTGGAATTGCAAGAGATATAACTGGAATCAAGCAGACGGAGGCAAAACTCCACCTCCTCAGTTCAGTCATTGAACAGACGGCTGAAGCTGTCGTAATAACCGATCTGGATGGTTCAATTCAGTATGTAAATCCCGAGTTTGAGAAGATTACCGGTTATTCAGCGGAAGAAGCTCTTGGAAAGAATCCCCGCATCTTAAAGAGCGGGAAGCATAATGAACAGTTTTATCAAGAATTGTGGGATACTATCAGTGGTGGGAGAATCTGGAAAGGGCGCTTTAGCAACAAGAAGAAAGACGGCACACTCTATCAGGAAGATGCGATCATTTTCCCGGTGTTGGATTCGACAGGAAGAATAACGAATTACGCGAAAGCGGCATATGACGCTACTGAGAGAATCAGGCTCGAGAATCAATTCCTTCAGGCTCAAAAAATGGAAGCCATAGGACGTCTTGCCGGTGGTATAGCGCATGACTTCAATAATCTTTTGACAGGTATTATTGGGGGAGCTCAGTTGGCACAGATGGAATTATCGAAAAACGATCCCGTATTGGAATATATTGTGGATATAGAAAAAGCTTCCGATAGTGCCGCGGAATTGATACAACAACTTCTTGCCTTTAGTAGAAAGCAAATTGTTTCTCTAAGCGTGGTCGATCTAAACGATATCATTGTAAATATGTCGAGGATGATTCAACGGGTAATTGGTGAAAATATTGAATTCTCAATGGTTCTGGATTCAGATATCAATTCAATAAAAGCGGATCCCACACAGATAGAGCAAATTATTATGAATCTGGCAGTTAATGCCCGTGATGCTATACCCAAGAGAGGAACACTGTCCATCAAAACCACAATGATTGAATTTGGGGGAGAATTCCGGAAGGAATTTCCATTTACCATACCCGGAAATTATGTTGTCTTGGAAATAAGTGATACCGGTGCTGGCATTGATAGTGAAACTCTATCCCATATTTTTGAACCCTTTTTCACGACCAAGGAGAAAGGCAAGGGCACGGGACTGGGCTTGTCAACGATATATGGTATTGTCAAACAACTTGATGGCTATATTATGGTTGACAGTGAACTGGGAGTGGGAACCTCTTTTAAGATCTATCTTCGACCGACAATGGAAGATGAAGCTATCCGTTTGCAAAGGAAACCAATTCCCATACAGGAGAAGCTTTCCGGGTCAGAGACAATACTGGTGGTCGAAGACGATTGGCTTATCAGAAAAGTCATCTGGCAGGTTCTGGAGAAGATGGGTTATGAAATGCTATTTGCAGAAAGAGGCAAAGAAGCGTTGCTTTTATGTGAGGGGATGGAGAAGAAGCCTGACCTCTTAATAACTGATATTGTTCTGCCGGATGTAAACGGGCGTGAACTTGCCATACAATTAAATGAGAA
The DNA here is from genome assembly GCA_021107945.1 of Vulcanimicrobiota bacterium. Taxonomy (GTDB): domain Bacteria; phylum Vulcanimicrobiota; class JAJTBE01; order JAJTBE01; family JAJTBE01; genus JAIORV01. The sequence goes on from JAIORV010000069.1 coordinate 45,019, forward strand.
ATTCCCGGGGATCAAGACACTTTTTATGTCGGGTTATTCAGAAGAGATTGCTGGACCTGAATCCATACTTGATGAAAAAGTGGATTTCCTTGGGAAGCCTTTCAGCCCGGATAAACTTTTGAGGAAGATCAGAGAAATATTAGACAGGTAACTGCTATCTGTCATAAATCGCCTTAATGTATTTATCGATTTCTACTCCGCTCCCGGCAAAAGTTTCTACTCGTCCTTCTTCGATTCCTGCCATATCTCTTCCATCTCATACAAGCCCATATCCTGAAGTTTCTTGCCGTTTTCCTTTGCCGTCTTTTCGATCTTTTGAAATCGTCTTGTAAATTTTTTGCCCGTTCTTCTCAATGCTTCCTCCGGGTTTATGCCAAGCCACCTTCCGACATTAACAAGGGCAAAAAGCAGATCCCCCAGCTCATCGGTCATCTTATCCCTGTCGCCTGATTTTATAGCGTCCCTTAACTCCTCCGCTTCTTCCTCGAACTTGTCGATTACGCCATATATATCCTCCCAATCAAATCCGACTCCCGCCGCTCTCTCCTGCAGTCTCTTAGCCTGAAGAAGTGCCGGAAGTTTGCCGGGAATGCCGTCCAGAAGAGATTTTCGGGGAGTTGCCGACTTCTCTTTCATTTTTATCTCTTCCCAGTTTTTCAGAACTTCTTTTGAGGAGTTGACCTTCACATTTCCGAATATATGCGGGTGTCTTCTTATCATCTTTTTATTAATTGAATCAAGTACATCACCGATTGAATATTCCCCGTCCTCCTTGCCGAGCCTGGAGTGGAAGACTATCTGGAGTATGAGATCGCCAAGCTCTTCCGCTGTTTTTTGGGGGTTTTCCTCCTCCACGGCCTCGACAACCTCGTAAGTCTCTTCAATTAAGTATGGAAGCAGACTTTTGTGATCCTGCTCCATATCCCAGGGGCATCCGTTCTCACCCCGCAAGGTGTCCATGATGTCCAGGAGACGGACAAATTCTTTTGCATATTTATTGTTTGGGGATTCAGATTTCATGTATATACCTTCTTTCAAAACCGTTAATTCATTCGGGGATGTCTCTTCAATCGATTTCCCCTTTTTCATTGATAAGATGTCACTCCAAAAAAAATATACCCATATACTAAAACAGATATTATAATCAGTCAACAGGTAGGGTGGGGGTTGAACTCATGAAATCTCTGCGCCTGCGGTGAATAGTTACTGTTTCCTTAAAATATTCAATATCTCCCTGAATTCCGGGGAGTCCCTTTCTTCTGCAATTATTAAAGGTGTCTTACCTTTCCTGTTTTTTATATTTACATTTGCGCTTCTATAAACAAGAATCTCAACTATCTGTTTATTGCAGGACATCACGGCATGATGTAGCGGTGTGTTTTCATCCCTGTCCCGGGCGTCTATCAAGTCAGGGTGTTCATCCAGCATTTTCCTCACGTTCTCCGGGTTATTATCCCTTATCGCCTCTTTTAAATATATGAGCAATTCCGGCGACAGGGGCTTCCCCAAATCAGGAGTTATTGCAGGCTCAGGTTTCATCGTCGGAGTGGCACTGCCGAATGTTTCATTGGGCTTCCCGGTTTCCACTTCCCGGGATTTTGTGATTTTACTTGATTTTATGATTTTCACCTCAAGAACACTCAGGCAATATATGTATGCCGACACTACGACAAGCATAACTATGAGCATGACACAAACAAAACTCAATGCTCTTCTCCTGATGCCGGTGGTGAAGGTTTGCTCGGATTGTCTATCGGTGTACAGATATTCTCTGGCAATGGGAGAGGTGAAATCCCCCTCCAACTCATCGGTTTCTTCTTTTACATCTCCGTCTTCCGGGAATTCGTCGGGATTGTGGATTGGGTCAGTCAGCGGGGTTTCTTCACTGTCTTCATCCTTCCCTTGAGGTTCCTGCGCTTTATCTCCCTGCAATTCCTTGAAAGTGTTGTTTTTTAATTCGAAACTACACCCGCATTTATGGCAAGAAGTGGCGGTATCTTCATTTTCTGTACCGCAGGACGAACATTTCATAACATACCTCCATTAACAGGCCTGTTTATCTATGCAAACGCCACCAAATGGCCTGCGCTTGATACCAGGTATAATTGGTTGTGAGCGATCATGATCTGGGATACCGTGCGGTGACTCATTCCCATAATATGCCGGTCCTTTCCGGTGAAAGAGTCAATACTCCTCAGGTTTCTGCGGGAATCTACCATGTATATCATATTTGCTCCCAGGCAGAATGGGAATTCGAAATCCTTATCTTTCAACTCTTTTTCCCATATCGTATGTCCTCGTGCAGGATCAAGAGCTGTGAGCTTTCCGGTTCTTGTGACAAAGTATATCATATCCATGGTTGCCCGGACCGACTGTGTGATTGATCCCCTGAAATTCCTTGTCCAGATAGGGTCTCCCGTCTCGATATTAACGGCGCAAAGTGTGCCGTCGTGACTTCCCACAAATATAATATCGTTAACAAGGGTGGGCGATGCCGAGAAACCCGTTTCCGATTCATATTGCCATAATAACTCCTCGGAGTCAATATCTATGGCGCATATCATCTTCTTGAGAGAAGTTACATACAATATATTTTGATATACAATGGGAGATGATATAATATTTCCGTCGATTTCATAAGTTGTTAGAATTTCACCTTCAATCGCGTTTATGGCGAGTATCTTGCCGTTATAAAGCGGCACAAAAAGGATGTCATCATAAAGTGTGGGAGATGACATTGTAGAAGATTCAAGTTGGAGGTTCCAGTTGAATTCGTTCTTACCCCTCTCGATTGAAACGAGAGTCAGTTTCGGAGTTATATAATACAGGGTATCGTCGGATGCAATCCCCGGTGTTGTCAGATTCTTACATATAAAGTATTTCCAGTCCACCTCTCCCGTTTCGTGATCGACGCAATAAATAATACCTTCCTTCTGGGTGGCATAAACAAAATCGCCGGCGGCAGTCAGAAAATATTTCTCGCCGGGTTTCATCTTGCATTTCCACTTCACATGAAGGGGAGGCTTTGGGGGGAGCCCGATACAATTTGTTCTGGCTTCGTTGCACAGGAGCATGCGCCATTCTGTCTTTTTTGTGCCTGCATCCTTATTCACAAAGTCCGAATAAAAATCAAAAGCGCGTAATGGCAGGGGAGAAACTTTTTGTTGTAAATCCCGCTTCATATCCCTCACATCATTGTAAGCGGAACGGAAATTTTTGCCGATGGCTTTTGTGACTATCTCCGACATTTCGTCCGATATATCGGGACGTATAGTTTTTAGCGGCGTGGACAAATCTAACGGCGATTGTATTAAATCTAAACCCGTCAGCAGATAAAACATAAAATTACCCAGGCAGAAAAGATCCCATGCTACCGTGTCAGAATGCCCTCCGGATTTACGGAAAGCCTGGAAATCCTCAGTTATCAGGTAGTGGGGACCCAGTATCTGCAACAGGACGGTCAGTCCCATATCTATAAAAACAATATTTTCATCTTCCTTGCGAAACACAACCCCGGCAGGCTTGAAATCGGACAGGAAGAACGGCTCGTCATAGCTATGATGCAGGTATTCCATCAGGTCGCACATCTGAAGAGTCCAGAAGCTGACAAGCTTTTCGGGATAGCCGGTTCCCAGGAATATCTTGTGAGCTTCAAGGTACTTGGTCAGATCCAGTCCGTTTATGAATTCATATACAACATAGAAATAATTGCCCTCAACAAAATAATTGGTAATTCTTGCGAGGTTTTTATGCGACAATTCCATGTATTTTGACATTGTGGACTCAAAGTGACTCTGCAATATCACCTTCTCGGCGGCTGTCGTAAACTGGGGAAGAAACTCACGAACTGAATATACCCGGTTATTATCCTGGATATCCTCGGCCTCAAAAACCGCCCTGAAACTGGAAAAAACATAAGGCCTCGTCATCCTGTATCTTCCATGGATCAGAGTGGCGGACTCGGCGAGGGGGAATTCGCAACCGGTACAGAATTCCGCTTCGTCTTCATTTTTATCTCCACATCTGGGGCAAACTATAGACATTTTCTCCCTCAAAATCTGATATTAAGTATAAAAAAGAATTTCAAAGAATACAGGCAAAATCCTCCATGAATGATAGCGTTCACTTACGGCTGGTTTTTGTCTTTTTCGGAACCGGAAAACCCGATGAAATCGTGTTGGTCATAACCCGAGCATGCCATAAATGAACGGTCTCTTAACAATATTGTTACATTCAGTTTATTGATATTTATTAGCCAAACTGTTAAAATTAGATTAGAAAAGCAACTTATCTTACAAGGGGACATTGATAATGACAATTAGAAATATTAATCCAGGTAATTTTAGTACATCAATGAAAATCAATGGAGAAGCAAAGGAAGAGAACAAAAGCTTTACAACATCAATCAAAGACGAACACAAGCCTTTGGTTCCCGAACCTGAGATTCATGGCATAAAGGATTATCTTAAAAATATGAGATCATCCGTTAAACTGGGCGCTATTGGTGGAGCAATCAAGACCGGTGAATTCGTTAATGGATTCATGCCTTCTTATGACGGACTGGATAATTTTGGAATGCACCTTCTCTGTGCAGTTCCCCCAATAATTGCCGGTGTTGCCGGTGGTATCGTAGGTGGAGGAGTCGGATTGGTTCTTGGAATCGTTGGTAAGAATATCGGAGCCCAGATGTCAGAGCAAACACTTCGCTAATTTTTATCAATTAAGTTAAAAAAAACCGGCTTTGTCAAGGCTGGTTTTTTTGTTCGTTTGCCCGGCATGTTTGCCGAGAACGGCATAAAATCGGAAGCCTGCCCTGAACTTGTTTCAAGGTTAGGTAACCCTCCTGCAGGATGGGTCTGAATATATAAAAAATTTCATCAGGATAATATATCGTGTTTATATCCCCTCAACAACCTGTCAAGCTTTTTTGTGTCAGAGGCTGATTTCATGAATTGACCGGCTATGCCGGCAAATGTGCCTCCTCCGAATATAAGCTTATCTATTAAGCCACACGCGGTTTCCTGCGAGATGAGACCTTCGGTTTTTGCGAACACTATATCCGATGCAAGCTTCGAGCGGTGATCGTTTATCTCCACGAGTCTCTTGTTGTAATCCTTCTCCCTGCCGTCAATAAGTATGATATTATAATATCCCTCAACGCCAAGGTTAAACCGGGATGCGCCGTTAACCGCCTCCAGAATCGCTATCATTCCCTCGACACGGTCAATTTTGCCTCTTTCCGGTATTGTTTTCCTGGAAAAGTAATCTGAAAGATGCAGGCTGGTAAGGTCGCGCCCCGAACCGTCAACGATAAATGCCGCCTGAACAGGTTCGTGAAAACATTCAATCATTGAGTAATGGAAAAGGCGGAATCCCTCCGATTCTTCATATCCTGCGAGAATCCCCGCGTTAAGAAAGATCGGCGTGACCTCGTCATGCATATCCTTCCATGTGAGGAATTTCTCGACTTCCCGGATCACATCTTTATCCTTTATCTCAATCTTGCGGCCGTCTCTCTCGTATGATCCCTGAACAAACTCCGGAGTATCAAAATTATACCTGCCCTTCAACTGGTCATTAATGTGAGTATGCTTGAGATTCATTATCACCTGGAAAACAAGGTCTGAAATCTCCTCAAGGGTCATTAATTTATCGGGAATCTTACCCTCTTTTTCCGTTATCTTTTCAAGTTTCTCCAGAATTTTCTTCTGAATTGTCCACTTTATCTCGTCTCCCACCGTCGATGTGCCGGTGTTTCCATAAGCGGCAACAGTGCCGTACTTCCGGATCACCTCTTCAGGGATGCAGGGTTTGACTTTCTCGGCGGTATAAATCTTCATGTTTTCCTTGTTCCAGCATCTCGCTTCGTCGCATACACATGCACCGGAATAGTCGTCAAATTTAATGGCGTTGATTGATGTCATTCTTCCTCACCCCGCTTTACAAGCTCAACTTCCTCTTGCCTCAAATTCCCCGGATCAATCTTGTATCCCCGGAGGATGTATTTGAGAATCGCCGGGTTTTCTGCCTCCCGGAAAAATTCATCCTCCAATTCATCAAGCATGCCTTCGCCGGGCGGGTTATCCTTAAACAGGATTTTTTCGACAAGAGATCTTGTCTTGTCCATCCCCAGCAATCTCTTGAGGTTCGCGGTAACCACTTCGCTTGCAAGCTTGACTTTTTGGGGATCAATATCGATGTACTTCTTCTCAGGATTCTCCTCATTACCGTTTATATAAGTCAAGCTGAAATATCCGCCTATGTCGATGAAGTAATTGCGGGCCTCTATGATTGAGGAAAGAAGGAGAATCATGCCGTCAACCGGATTGAATCCCTCACGCCTCTCACAATGAAACTTGTTGTTGAATGTCCGGGCGAATGTAATCCCCGCTCCGTATTTGCCGCTGCCGATGGATTCAAACCCCGTGAGGAAAGACAGGACGGTAACATCACCGGAGATGTGATATGCCTGGAAGCCCTCTTTTTTGTCATACCCCATGACTGCCGCTTTATTCTCGAAAATGTTTTTCAACGGTTCGGATTTATCTGCAAATGAAGCGATATCCCGAGCTTTCTTCTTGACAGAATCCTGTTTGATATCGAATTTCTTGCCGTCTTTCTCGAAAAATCCCTGGTTCAACTCGTCGAGATTGAAGCCGAAGTAAAACATCAGCTTGTCATCAATCCGTCTGTGGATAACCGACCGGAGACATTTGAGCGTCTCCCTTGCCACATCTTCAAGAGTAAGACTATCCCTGTCTTTTGCAAGCCGGTTTATCGCTTTTCTCGCCTTTCTTACAACCTCGTAATGAAACGGCGGATAGCCCGCGCCTCCATAGGCGGCTTCGATATCAAATTTCTTCGATATCTCCGGTTCGAGAAGATTCCGGATATTCTCATCGAAATGAGTCCTTCTCCTCTCCAGGTACGCGGATTCCTCGTCGCATATCATCGCGCCCGATGATTTATCGAATCTGAGCATGTTTACAATTCCCAGAATAATCACCTCGTATTATTTATGTATTTATGCAGGAGAAGCTTCCAGCCTCGATATTATTTTAATATGCTCCCCCACCGGCTTCATAGGCGGCTCTAATGACGAATTTCAATTCCTCGGTATCCAGCCAAATTCCCTCGCAAGCGAGACATTTATCAATGATAACCTTCTTTTTCCCCGAATAATATACAGGATCCATTTTCACATCGCCGCATCTTGGGCAAAGGAGACTCTGTCCCGGAGGCCTGTCCTTGAGGTCTTTCGGTTTAACCGGTTCTCCGCCAAGAATATCCTTGTTCACGCCCACAATTCTTCCAAGCTCTCCCATGTCGAGCCATGTTCCGTCGCAATATGAGCATGAGTCTATAATTACGCCACAAAAATTTTCACTTTCCAGTTTTTGTCCGTCTCTGGGGCATCTCATCAAGATCACTCCTTGTTTGATATTAAATTGTCAATAAGTTTTTCAATAGCATAACCCCAAAATCCTCCGGGAAATTATGTAAGGAAAATTGTATTTATTCACCACAAAGACCACAAAGGATAACGGAGAACAGAGGTCAGATGACGGAATTGTAGGAGGGACGTCCCCGTCCCGATAAACGAATAATGCGGGCCGGCCTTGTAGGAGGGGTTTCCCAACCCCGATAAACAGATAGTGCAGGATGTACGTATTTTTTCACCACGAAGCCACGAAGAACACGAAGAATAAAATAGATTACGGATGCCGGATTTCCATATAAAAAACTCTGCGTTCTCCGCGAACTCTGCGGTGGATAATCAATCGGGAAAAGAGATGTCCGGGTTCAGGCTGATTATCTGCACTTTTTTTGCGGGAAGGATTACCGGGAAGGAAGAGGAAAATTAAAAAATGGAGGACTTCAGTCCTTCATGCAAAGGAAAGCTGAAGCTTTCCGCTACCGGCATTTGAGGATAATGTAACATTGTCAAGATAATCAATGTTGAAGGAGGGAGTAATTTTGGATAATCTTCGTGAGAAAATAAAGGGAGGCGAGAACTTCCTTGAAAAACTGATGCGGAAGATTCCCGGTTTCCAGGGATATAAGAACCGGGAGCAATCGCGAACTGCGGATCAGATCCAGAGAAAATTCATGGCAAAGGAGCTTATGCAGCACAAGGGACACCTTACCGAGGTGGGACAGGAGATGATTCGATCCGGTAATTTATCACTTATAGCGGAAGTCGATAGAGTTACAAAAATTATCGACAAGGTTAACGACAGGATTGAGCATGCCGCATACGGCTATTCAGGACTTTTCGATGCCGTGAGAATCGGTGAAATGGAACTTGATACTCTTTATGAATACGATATGGAAATGGTAAGTAACATCTCCTCGATTGGCGAAGCTATCGACGCCCTGGAATATTCCATTGACGATGAAGATAAAAGTAAGCCAAAAGCAAAACTTCGTGATGTTGAGAAAGCTGTCAAGGCTCTCGACAAGAAAGTAATGGATCGCAAGAAAATTCTGATGGGGGTGGAGTAGTAAGTGCAGAATAAGAGAATAATTGACATAGTTGAATACGGAACGATGGGACCCACCGAGATGGTGCATAAATTCCCCGAGTCCGGCGTGGGCGACATCAGATGGGGAGCCCAGCTTATTGTCCGCGAGACTCAGGCAGTCGTATTTTTCAAAGACGGTAAAGCTCTGGACACATTTGAACCTGGGCGATACACTCTCACGACAAATAATATTCCATTTCTTGCAGGCCTCGTTTCCAAGATAACACAGGGTGGCAAGACCCCATTCCAGGCGGAAGCATATTTCGTTAACACCAAGATATTCCATGACATGAAATGGGGCACTCCCCAGCCCATTGATTTGCAGGATCCCGATCTCGGATGGGTTTCTTTAAGAGCATTCGGGACATACTCCATCAAGGTTACTGATCCTCAGTTGTTTGTAAATACACTGGTAGGCACCGAGGGGATGTATGACACACAAACCATCCAGCGTTTTCTGAAGGGAAGCATTCGCACTCACTTTAACGATCTTATCGGCACGACTTTCAAGTCATACGGCAAGATTCGCAGTGAATTCGAGGAACTTTCAGCCGCTATGAAATTCAAGGTGAAAGAAGACTTTGAGAAATACGGTCTTGAGGTTCGTGATTTCTTTCTCCAGGATATTTCCGTTCCCGAGGAGATACAGGATGCGTTCAAGGAAAGAGCCCGCATGGGCGCGCTGGGCGATATGGGCAAATTTATGCAGTACAAGACCGCAACCGCAATCGGCGATATGGCGACCAAACCCGCGGGAGGCGGCGGCGACCCCATGAACGCCGGTATGGGACTGGGAATGGGTATGATGATGCCCCAGATGATGGGTCAGGCAATGACAGGGGCAATGGGCGGACAGCAGATGGGACAGACACAACAGCAGGTTCAACCGGGGCAACCACAGCCTGTTCCTGCGGCGGCTCCGCAACAACAGATGATGGCTTGTCCCCATTGCAATGCGCAAATAACCGCCGGGACAAAATTTTGCCCCAATTGTGGAAAACCCGCCGCTCCACCCAAACCGAAATGTCCCAAATGTCAGGCGGAAGTTGAGCCCGGCTCGAAGTTCTGCCCAAGTTGTGGACAACCGATGGCGCAACAGCAGCCAAAATGTTCCAAATGTCAGGCGGAGTTAAAACCGGGAGTGAAGTTCTGCCCCAATTGCGGTACAAAAAGTGAGGGGTAAACCGGAAGGATAAGAGAATTATATATAGGATATTTTTGTGTATTTTGGTGGAAAAAATAAAGCGAGGTGAGGAATTTGAAAGGTTCACGAATTATCGGCATCGCCATCGTTATCATACTGGTAGTAGTAGTCGGTTACCTGGGAATCAGAGGGTACATGTATTATAGCGAAACCGGTGAGATGGACATTCCAATGGCTCTCATGGGAGAGAGATACTCCGGTAACGTGGTGGAATTTGACGAGGAAATAGTGAAAATTGAAACTACCGATGGGAATTTAGAACAATTTGTAATCACTAAAGAAACCAAGAAAGTATTGGGTGACAAGGGTCTGGGAAAAGGCCTTTATGTGATGATCATCTACAAGCCTATAAAGGTTGAAGGTAAGATCCAGAGACTCGCCAAGGTCATCAAGATTGTAAAGGGAGGACCGGAGAAAACTCCAATAGAACCGGGGAAAGAACCGGAACCCGACAAGACAGAACCTGGCAAGGAGCCCGTTGAGCCCGGAAAAGAACCAGTTGAACCTGGCAAAGAACCTGAGCCCGGAAAAGAACCCGGTAAGACAGAACCTGGCAAGGAGCCACCAAAGGCCGAACCTGGAAAAGAACCTGTTGAGCCCGGAAAAGAACCCGGCAAGATAGAACCTGGCAAAGAGCCTCCAAAAGCCGAGCCTGGAAAAGAACCTGTTGTGCCCGGAAAAGAACCCGGCAAGATGGAACCCGGCAAGGAGCCCGGAGGAGAACCGCCGCCGGTGGAACCTCCAAGAGTTGACAAAGGAAAAGCTCCTGAAGCCGATATCAAAGCTCCTGAAGGAAAGACAGAGCCGCCTCCAGGCGATGTCAAACCTCCTGATGAAAAGAAAGCGGACGAATCAGGCGTTAAGAAGATTACCGATGAGGAGTTAAAGAAACCGGGAACGATACAGTAATTTAAACTATGAAGTTAAATCAACTTAAATGATAAAAGGGACGCGGAACTACGTGTCCCTTTTTATACAAAGATAATTTGAGATTATTATCATTCTTTAATTAACATGTCAAATATATTGTCTATTGAATTATCCGCTTCAAATTCAATTCTTTTAATTATCTCCCTATTATGGTGTTCTTCAGGAAAAGCTCTTGACTTTAGAGAAGGTATGCTTCCTTTTCTCTGCCTTGTGAATTTATATGTTGAGACATCGTTGACACCCTTCTTTTTAGCGTATTCCCTTAATGTCTTTAAATTTGGAAAATTAAGATTTGAATCAGGTTGACAAGAAATTCTTTGATTGGCTATCGAAACATATTCCTCGTTTATTTCAGCACCACAATAGAATCGATTTAATCTTTTAGCTACTACTGCTGTAGTTCCAACACCCATAAACGGGTCTAATACTATGTCCCCTGGAACAGTTGTGCATAGAATTATTCTTCTAACCAGATCCTCTGGAAATTGTGCAGGGTGAACTGTGTCTTCCTCGTGATTATGCCTGACATTTCTAAATGCCCAAATGTCTCCAGGATTCTTCCCAAGTGGATCACAAGACAATTCCCCCTTTTTTTCTCCTTTCCAATATTTCTTGTTTGAATATTTTTGTGGAACTTTTATAGGATCCAAAAAAAAATTATAGTTCATTGTTTTTGTAAACCATAATATTGTCTCATATCTCCCTGAAAATTTTAATTTGGCATGAACTCCATGTGGTCTTATCCATACTATTCGATTTCTTGGAATCATTCCCAGGGATTCTAATATTGGGAAGAAACGTATATCCAAAGGTATGTGATATTTGTTGTTATCAACATAAGTTCCAACCTGCCAGAAAATTGAACCTTTTGACTTTAGAGTCCTGTGGCATTCAGCAAGAATATTTTTTTGCCAATTGAGATAGGATTCAATTGGTTTTCTATCATTCTCAACTTTACCGATATTATAAGGAGGCGAAGAGACAATAAGATCAACTGACTCATTTGGCAGGTTTCGTAATAGTTTAAGACAATCGCCACAAGAAATATTATTCAATAAATTATTAGAGATATTCTTTGGTGATGAAATTATTTGCTCTTCTTCTAATCCAAAATGATTTGCTAAATCGAAAAATGTGAGTTGCTCCATTAAGATTCATCCTTTATGAAGATATTAAATGATACTAATAAGTATCATTTAATATCACATCAATTTCTCCTTCTTTATAAAGATATGACCACTCCTATTAAATGACTTCAATTGAAAAAATTTTACTTCGCTTCCTCCTATTAATTTCTATAACTATATCTTTCTGTTTTGAAATTTTTCGAGAATATCTCTTCGAAGTATATTTTGTCCATATAGCTGGAATTCTTTTATTTGTTTCTTCAAATAGCCCAACCAGTCTTATTGGAACCGCAAAAAGGGCGTTTTTAGCCATAGCGTTTAATTGGTGCTTTGCTTGTTCGTAATAAAGAGTGCTATTTGAAGATGGAAACATATGTGCTTTTGTCACTATAATAACAACTTTGGTCTCAATATCTCCCACCTTAAATTTACTCTTAAACAGTAGTTCTGAACGTAATGTATTATTTAATAAGAAAGGATAATTTGAGAACTGAACCTCCAAGAGTGCTCCCGATTTTCCAAAATCAATATCAGTTCCTAAAAAACTATAATTGGATGGAATTGGTATTGAATTTATCCAACCTTTTTCAACAAGCTTTTCTTTAATGAAGTTGTTAGTTCCAACAACATCAAAAATCGGAGTTCCTTGTTTGCCTTTTTGGTCTGAAGCTTTTAAATGAAGAGGAAGATTAACAAGCACTTCATTTAATTCATTCCATTCATCCTTTAGAAACTCATTAATGACTTTTGAAGAAGAATTATAGTCTGTTGTCGTAACTATCAAATTTTACTCTCCATTATAAGTAAATTCAAATAAATTTATAATATTTAGATCCAGCGCGTTTGCGATCTTCTCGATATTTAGAAGTGAAATATTTCTTTCTCCTCTTTCAACCCCGCCTATGTAAGTACGATCAAGAAAAGCTTTTTCTGCCAGCTTTTCCTGACTTAATTTTCTTTCTTTTCGCAATCTCTTTATTTTTAATCCAAATCGTTTTTTAATATTCAATCAGTATCACCTTTTTACAATAATATTTTAATAAATGGTGACAATAAATCTACGGATTATAAGTATCTTTTTTATTATTTGTTATAGGTGTAATTGGAATAATAGGTGGGTATTGGCAAATCCTGCAAATATATTCATGATAATTAATTGTGGGGATCGAAATTTAAGAAAATACTGCTTGCTATTTTCGATAATTAATGTCGTTTTTATTGGAATTTTGATAAAACCACAAAAAAGCAAAGAACCCCGGCCTTCGCCAGGGCATGCGCAAAGATAATTATTATTGATCTTTATGGTCCCTGAAACGAGTTCAGGGCAGGCTTTTGCGGTGAATAGTTAGCTAAAATTTAGACAACAGTTCCTTTATCGCACCTATAATCTGCTCCGGGTAAAATACATGATATATCAACAGACTCGTTGATATGCCGATAAGCGCGCCCAGCACAACCTCGAACCATTGATGAAATTTGGCTTCAATCCTTGATTGTGCGACAAGAAGGGCAAGAAAGAAAGCAAGTGATGTTGCAAATATATTTTTAGTTGCCAGCAATATAGCGGTGGATACCCCGAAAGCTACCGCCGCGTGACCGCTTACAAGTCCTCCCTGGGTGAAGGACCCCTTTTTGCCCAGCGCCTTCCCAATTGCAACAATCAGGATTGTTATAAATATTATGATTATCGAAATATGCACCCATGACTCCCTCGCCTTCTTTATCACCATCTCCAGGATGGGCTTTTTTATGGCGGAGAATATTATGAGATAACTCACTACGAGCGCGTTTATTGCTGCGATAAGTACCCCGCCGGCGGAAACGTCTTTGGATATACGGGCGAGGGGATGGTGGGATAATGTCAGTAGATTGACAAAAGCTTCAATCGCTGTGTTTATCATCTCTGCAACAATTACAAGGGAGATGGCGAAGAATACCATTACCACCTCGAGGCGGGAAAGATCCAATACAAGGCAGACAGCGAGAACCAGGATTGTAATGAGAAAATGTATCTTAAGATTTCGTTCCGTTTTGAACGCGTAAATAATTCCATCAACAGCGTGATCGATACTGTTGGAAAATTGTTTCAATCGTTTCATCTTAATAACATCCGGTTTAATAACATTCGGTTATCCGTTCCGGTTTTTTCCCTCCCTTTTCCAGTACAGAAAGGATTCTTTTCTCTTCCACTCTCATCTTCTGTGCAATTTCCCCGGAAACATTCTCGTGGTCATATCCATATAAATGCAAGAGCCCATGAATCAGTAAAATGTTTAACTCCCTTTCCAGAGAATGATTCATTTCCTTCGCCTGTCTCTCGGCGGTCTCCACAGATATGATAATATCTCCGATAAGAGGAATGTAATTTTCATCATCGGGTACGGGCATCTCCAATCCCTCGGACTGGGGGAACGAAAGCACATCGGTGGGGGCTTCGATATTGCGATAAGTTTTATTAAGCTCCAATATACCCTCATCATTCATGAATGTAACCGATAATTCACCATTATCCTTCAACTTTGCTATAAGGAATAGTTGACGAATTATTTCCTCGATTTTCTCAGGTGAGATGAGTTTGAAATCCTGCGGGTTGTTTATGTTTATTAGAGGCATTTTTTTCTCTCCTTTTATCTACCTTATATCTAATATTACTGTTATATTGCCCCTTTTCCTTCAAGGAAATCAGGAATAAGGAATAAGTAAGATAGAAAGTTTTCACCTCTAAGGAAATGAGGAAATAAGGAAAACGGATTACGGATGCCGGAAGCCAGAAGCCGGAATAAGGAATGCAGGAAAATAAGGAAAATGGATTGCGGAGCCCGGAGGTGAGGGTGTCGAAAAATCTCAAAATAACGGTTGTTTCCCACTTCCCACTTCTATCTACCACAGAGAAAACATTGATATCTCTGCGCCCTCCGCGCCCTCTGCGGTGAATTTAAAATTAAGGTCTCCGTGTCCTTCGTGTCTTCGTGGTGTATTCATATTTCTTCGACGGCTTCACCCTTCATTTTCTAACTTCCATTTTCATGAAGGTTTTTTACGATCGCTCCAAAAGACTCTTACCGTTCTGACAAGTGTAATATGTGATATACACAAATAATTGGAGGTATTGTTTTGGATATTATTAGAATTGATGGCGATAATCTCACTCCTGAAATGGTTCACAAGGTTGCCAGGAATTATATTTATGTTGAAATTGACGAGTCAGCTATAAAGAAGATAGAAGAATCCAGAGATTTTATAGAGAAGATATTGACCGAAAAGAAGACGCATTATGGTATTAACACGGGGTTCGGTGCTTTTGAGAGCATAAGGATTCCCCCGGAGGATCTGCAAAAACTCCAGGTTAACCTCATAAGAAGTCACAGCGCAGGCGTTGGCGAGCCTCTGCCCACAGATGTCGTCAGGGCGATGATGTTGCTACGCGCAAACGCCCTTTGCAGGGGACACTCCGGGGTAAGGTTGGAAATCGTCAGATTACTTGTTGATATGCTGAATAAATGTGTTCATCCCGTTGTCCCATCCCGGGGATCCGTCGGTGCCAGCGGCGACCTCGCTCCTCTTGCGCATATTGCGCTTTCGATGATTGGGGAGGGAAAGTCAGAATATAGAGGGGAGATTTTACCCGGGGGAGAAGCTCTTCAGCGCGCCGGTTTAAAACCCGCCATTCTATGCGAAAAAGAAGGACTTGCGCTGATAAACGGAACACAGATGATGGCAGGGATAGGAACCCTTATTCTGCGTGATATGGAAAAGCTGATCCTTGTGGCAGATGCCGCCGGCGCTCTGTCAACGGAAGTTCTCATGGGAACCGACAGGGCATTTATTCCCGAAATACAGGAAGTCCGTCCTCACATGGGACAGATTGAGTCCGCGGGAAATCTTTTAAAATTTACCGAGGGAAGCGAAATGATAAAGTCTCATGGAAATTGTCCCAGGATTCAGGATGCATACTCAATTCGCTGTATCCCGGCAGTGCATGGGGCATCGAGGGAAAGCTGCAAGTTTGCGAGGAGGATTCTTTGCGTCGAGATCAATTCGTCGGTTGATAATCCTCTTGTTTTTCCTGATATCCAACAGATTGTATCGGGAGGAAATTTCCATGGAGCGCCTGTCGCCCTTGTGCTGGAATCAATGGCACTGGGACTGGCGTTTATTGCAAATATCTCGGAAAGACGAATCGAGAGAATGGTCAACCATCATTACAGTAACGGGCTTCCGCCGTTTCTCTCCCCGGAGGCCGGGCTCCAGTCCGGCATGATGATTGCACATTACACAGCGGCCGCACTTGCATCCGAGAATAAGGTTTTATGCCACCCGGCATGTTGCGACACAATCCCCACATCCGCCGGGCAGGAAGATTGTGTAAGTATGGGATCCATATCGGCGTTAAAATTAATGAATATATTCAATAATACTGTAAATATCGTGGCTATTGAGCTTTTATGTGCATCTGAGGCGGTTGAACACAGAAGCCCCCATCAACCGGGCAGAATTACAGGAATCATATATCAAAAAATAAGAAATGAAATCCAACCGCTCTCTTGTGACAGGCCTTTATCGGAAGATATTGAAAAAGTAGCTGAACTTATTAAGCATGAAGGATTTATTGGTGAAATTGAAGAAACAATGAAAGCCTGATTCTCTGAAGGTAAACTATTAAAATTCGCATACTGGTGAAGGGGTGGAAATATGAGTGACGAGTCTCTGAAAAAAGAAGTAATTATTGATATTGAAGCTAAAGATGAAGAAGTAATTGCTGATGCTGATGTTGAAGATGAAGATGATGTTGAAGATGAAAAGGAAACAATCGAGGTTGATCTTGAATCTGCCGGACTTACAAGAAAAAGCACAGGTGATGTTGATATAGCGGATGAAATGAAAGATTTCTCTGCCAGAATTGAGGATCTTGAAGAAGAAAAGGAAGAAATCGTACGGCGAGTATCAATGTCTATAGGCGATTCAAAGCTGGCTCTTGAGAACTCGGATCGCTCTCTCAAAGATATCAAGCGTTTGAAAAAAGAAGTAAAGAAGACGATTTCAAAATTCGAGAATAAGGTTGAAGAGTTTATCGAGAAAAGTTCCGATGGCGGAGAAGCATTGAAGGGAATCGAAAAGCTTGAGTCGGACATAGCGACCATGAAGAATAATGTGTCGGAGCTCGAAGAGGGCATGGGGAAAAACGAAGGAATAGTTGAGATAAAGAATGATTTTGAAGATCTGAAAGAATCATATAAGGATAAATTTAGCATAACCGAAGATAAAATGGCCGAGTTGAAAGGGTTCCTTGCCATGAATCTTGATGAGCTTGAGCAAAAGTTTGGCGGGTTCAGAGAAGATATAGCGGAAAGATTTGAAAAAGTCGATGAGAGAGTCGATGAAAATCTATCGGGTAAGGTGGATGAACTTGAAGTTAAATTCAAATCCGTGGTGGAGGACTTCAGGAAAGACCTGGAAGAATTACAACAAGTCAGGGAAAAAGCTGACCTTGCCGCGAATAAAATAGAAGAAATCGAGCAAAAGGAACTGGGGCAGGAAAGTAGGATTGAAGACATATCAAGTTCTATTGATCAACTGGAAGATAAATTTAATACCAAGATCACCGAACATGAGGAAGAGTTTAATCTAAAGTTATACGAACATGAAGAAATAATCAAAGAAACCACCGAAAAAATCAATAAAATCATCACGGAGAGGATTGATGAAATAGACAATCGCCTTGGTCAAGTCAAGGAAAAGATGGAGAAGGAAATTCACGAAAACCTTGAGCCTCTTCGTAATGAAGTAAAAGATATATCTGGTGATCTCGATGAAAAATTGCAACCTTTCAGGGATGAGATCGAGACTGCAAAAACACACTTAGAAGAGGAATTGATAAAAGTGAAAGATTCCTGGAAAAAACTTGATGAAGTTGTATCTGATTCCGGCGGGGCGATGGAAATCGCTCAAAAGGCGAAAGAGAGTCTCCACAGGATGGAAGAGGAGATTACTTCCTCGATTGATAAAATTGATAAACTGATGTTCGGTATCAAGGAGAACACACTCAAGACAGATTCAAACTACGAGAAGATAAACCTGACTGTAAAATTGATAGACGAGGCCCGTGAAAGAATCAAGGGAATCCAGGCTCCTTCACCGCAAGCCCTGGCAACCGTTGCCGCAGGGGTGACGGAATTGGATGGGGAATTGTTCTTCACAACAAAAGAGATAATGGTGGCACCGGACACCTCGGAATTGGGATTTGATTTGGACGATTTACTCCAGGTTATGATAAAGCACGAAGCTTCCGACTTGCACCTGAAATCGGGATCACCTCCAACAGTCAGAATGGAGGGCGAATTGATCCCCGTCGGCAGTCAGATTTTGACAGATAATGATTGCAAGATGCTGACCCTCTCAGCGATGAATCAACACCAGCGAAAACAGCTTGCAAAAAGGATGGAAGTTGACTTTGCCTATGCAATACCCACGGCGCGATTCCGTGTGAACGCATTCCTTCAGAAACAATCGGTCAGCGCATCGTTCAGACTTCTGCGTACCGATATTCCCACGGTGGAAGAATTAAATCTGCCTGAAACACTCAAGAAATTATGTGAGAATAATCACGGACTTATACTTGTTACAGGACCTGCCGGATCCGGTAAATCCACTACGCTTGCCTCCATGATAAACTATATTAACGAAACCAAGAAAATGCATATTATTACTATCGAAGATCCCATCGAATTCGTTCACCAGGATAAGATGAGTATAATTACCCAGAGAGAGGTAGGCACTGATACGGAATCATTTCCCGTCGCGCTCAAACAAGCACTCAGACAGGATCCCAATGTCATACTCATCGGAGAAATGAGAGATCCCGAAACAATTATGACAGCAGTTATAGCGGCGGAAACAGGACACCTTGTGCTTTCAACATTACATACACCCAATACAATTCAGGCAATTAACCGAATTATCGACGTTTTCTCCGGCGATATGCAAAAACAGTTCAGACTTCTTCTCTCCAACACATTAAGAGGCGTCGTCTCACAAAGACTTCTCAACAGAACCGATGAGGGCGGACGTATTCCCACGGTCGAAGTGATGGTAGTTACTCCAACGATAGCAAGTCTCATGTTGGAAGAGAAAACAAATGAGATATATACGCATATGGTTCAGGGCGGAACAGAAGGCATGCAGACATTCACACAATCGCTTACCGAACTATTTGAAAAAGGACTCGTGTCAAAAGAAGAGGCAATGTATCACGCAGATCAGCCCACTGAATTCCGTCTTTCAATTGAGGGGCACACCACGGGCGGTTCCATTATTCAGGAAGACAGCTTGATGAGTTGGTTGTGATGAAAAATGGAAGATCATTCCGAATTTGATAAATTGGCGGAGGACGCCACAAAAGAACTGGAAAAATCTTTTCACGACTCCAGGATGAAATCATTAGAAAAAAAAGAGCAACCTACTGAATCCAAAGGAGAAGAGAAGAGCGAGTTTGAGTATGATCTTACCGATCTTCTTCAAGTTGTCCGTAAGTATAACGCGTCAGATCTACATATCAAGGAAGGATCTCCACCGATTATCAGGATCCACAGCGAGCTTTTCCCTGTGGGTGAATACAGGCTTACATCGGAAGACTGCCAGAAATTGATATTCGAGGTTTGCAACAGAAGCCAATTTGAAAGACTCATCAGTGGAAAAGAAATAGATATTGCATACTCAGATGGGGGAACCAGGTTTCGTATTAGCGCGTTTTTGCAGAAATCAACATTCAGCGCCGCTATCAGGATGCTCCAAACAGAGATTCCCAAATTTGAAGCTCTCAACCTCCCTACTGAACTCTCGGAATTGGTTTCTCATAAGCATGGATTGGTGCTTGTTACAGGTCCCGCCGGAACGGGGAAATCAACCACGCTGGCGGCAATGGTAGATCACATTAACGAGAAAAGTGCCAAGCATATTATTACAATAGAAGATCCTATCGAATACCTTCACATTTCCAAAAAAAGCTTAATTTCTCAAAGGGAAGTGGGGTCGGATACACTAAGCTTCTTTACAGGCCTGAAAAATGCCCTCCGTCAGGATCCCGACGTCATATTAATTGGAGAAATAAGATCGCCGGAAACCATTATGATTGCAACTCAGGCGGCGGAGACGGGGCACCTCATACTATCCACGCTTCATACGCCGAACGCCGTACAATCTATAAACAGACTTCTGGATGTCTTTTCCGGAGACGTACAAAAACAAATGAGGCTGCTTCTTGCAAACAACCTCAGGGGTGTAGTGTCACAGAGACTCATTAACCGTATTGACGGCGAGGGACTTGTGCCGGCGATAGAAATCCTGACAATTACTTCTACCATAGCAAGTCTTATTGTCGAGGGAAAAGTAGGCGATATTTATCAGTTCATGAAGCAGGGCAAGTTAGAAGGAATGATAACACTGAATCAATCGCTGTATGACTTATATGAAAAAGGCATGATTTCATATGAAGACGCCCTGTATAATTCCGATGAATCCACGGAATTAAAGATGATGATGGACGGTCACATGAGCAGGCCCTCCATTGCAGATGACGATACCCTTGTTTCATGGATATAAATAACCTATTTCTGGAAGCTCAACCAGTGAAATTCAATATTGCCCGCTACATTCGGCCCCCAGAATTCCCAGTCATGAGGACCGGGATTGGCATAAAATTCACACTCAAATCCAAGTGAACGGATCATCTCGGCCAGGTCTCCTGAGATCCCGCATGACGGATCGCCCTCTCCACACGAAATGTAAAACCTTGCATTGTAACGCTTTATTGCATCAACATGGTTTTTGATGGAGTCAAATGTGCGGTGGTCATAACTCCCGCTCATTCCCCCGATTGATGAGAATATGTGAGGATGCGAGGAGCCTATTACCGTTGAGGCAAATCCTCCGGTTGAAAGACCGTCTATGGCGCGATGCCCTGGGTGGGCGATTGTCTTGAATTCCATATCTATGTGTCCCACCAGATCCCGGAAGATATAATCGGCGTACATTCCTTCTCCCTTGAAGAATTCACCGTTTTCCCGGGGCATCACAACAATCACTTCGCCCATTTTACCTTCTCTTAACAGCCTGTCAAGTGTATGGTGTACAAACCCACGCTGTACCCATGTGTATTCCCAGTCAAGGAGACCATGAAGCAGGTAAATCGTGCTGTAATGATTGTCAGAGTGGAAATAGCCCGGAGGAAGATATATTGAATATCCCCTGTCCTTTTTTATGGAAGGAGCCCAGAAATTAAAATGATAGACATTTCCCCTTCCAAGGCGATTGTAAACGATAGAATTTCCATCGTCATTCTTTATAACATTATTGGGATCCGAGACCCAGTTCCCATCTACAATAAATTTATATCTCAACTCACCCACAGGTATCCCGGGGATCTCCACCTGCCATCCATTATTAATGCGATTCATGGGAATTCCAGGATATCGCCAGCCGTTAAAATCACCTATTGCTAACACGGAATCGGGACGGGGATCCGGGTAATACAGAACCGCCACACCGCCGGGTTTTACATGACTTGTTAACATTTGTTGCCTCCTATATGTAAATATTTGTAAATATTCGATAAAATTGTCAATAATCAGGTTAAGTTTTTTTCCGTAACATTACTACTATGATATTTTTATTAAACCCGGATAATCCTTCAATTCAAAAATCAATACACAGATTTAATTTCGAAATGGAAAACTAATGCCGGGTAAAGTATATTAAATATAGTGCTTCTCAAGAGAAATGTCCAAATTGATCTTTAAAGGGCAACCGCTCTGCACTGATATGGATTGCTTTCTTCACCTGTTCTCCAGGTTTCCGGTGTTGAAAGAATAGTCCGATCTATTTAACTCTATTCAACCTCCCAAAATGTTTACAAATTAATAACATGATCATGGTTATTTTATTTCGTCATATGTCTTATAATATTAGAAGATGGGTAATATTATTCATCAGGATTTATGCATAGCCATCCCATCATAAAAAAAGGGAGATGTTTTATATGTCGGATATTGGAGCAATAGGAAGAAGTAAGCAGGCAGACCTTCCTGCGAGCATTGGCATACCAGTAAAGAAGCAGGATGCGAAGACCGGCGCAGAAGACAAGGTGACTCTCGGTGGAGTCATGAGAAAAGCCGGGAAATATGCGCTGGGAACCGGTTTTGCCGTTGTGGCCGCTCCTTTAAACGCCGTGGACAGGGGCATAGGAGGATCGATTGAAGGGGGATTGAAAGCCCTTGATATTGACGGTCCGCAAGAAGGAATCGGTATAAATCTTGAAAGACTGGCGGTTTTGGGCGGCGCGGTGGTGGGCGCAATTAGCGGGGCTTCAATGGGTCCCATAGGATTTGTCACAGGCGCGATGATGGGTCCCGGCGTTGTGGGTGGACTGATAGCCGGTGGAAAGGGAGCCATTAAAGGTGGAAAGACGGGCTTCAAAGTAACCGGGGCGGTGGCAAGGAAAGTGGATGAAAAAGTCGCAAGCAAGGCAGGCAAACTCCCGGGCAAGGCCGCAAAGATTGCAACTGCTGTTGCGCTGGGCACGGTCGCCATTCCGGGTTTCGCTCTTGCAGGCTTATTAAGTAAAAGTTTTGGATTTGCCAGGAAAGCGATGGGTGTCAATCCGGAGCCCAAAACAGCGGGGCAGGCGATGGGTAATCTGGCAAAAGAAGGCGCAATGATCTACGGATATGTAACGGGAGCCATCGGAGCTTCACCCGGTCTGGTCTCATCAATTGCAGGCGGAGTCACAACCGCCGGCGGAATAGCCACAGGAATCGCCGGTGTCAAATCAGGCGCAAAGGGTTTTGTAGATGGCATAAAGGGAAGCTACGACCTTGCCGGTAGGATCATGGGTGGAGATAAAGAATAAGACGGAAATTAAAAACAGTATTTACCACGAAGACACGAAGTTCACGAAGATGAATTAGAAAACACAATAAGGAAAATAGATGTTGGATTCCGGTAATGGAGGAAGGATCTGTTTTCTTTTTTAATTGTTAATACTCCATATTTATTTTATTTAAAACTCTGCGTCCTCTGCGGTGAATGGTTTCCTTTTAAACTATTTACATTCACAAAATCCATGTTTCTCTTCCACCACTTCCCAGGGAGGGTTGATCCTGTGAAGAATCGGGCGAAGTTTTAATGCAAGAATCGGACAAACAATCAACTGGTATCCCCTTGTGTATAAAGATGCCGGGCATTCATCGGGACAGGAGGGAAAGTGGGAATAAATTCCCATATTGGACTCTGCGCTCATTCCTGCAATTTGAGGATCCGGGATGTGGAAGAACCTGAACTCAATCCTGTTATTAACAAATGCTTTGATGAAACGGGCAATTTTGGCCGGGTTTAATACCTTATTATCGACGGCAACAAGGTAGAGTCTGCCCGGAGATTCCTTCATCTTCCTGACAAGCTGCACCGGCGGGCGATTCGTGTCGATATTTACAATCCTCTTTTGAAGAATCTCGTATGGAATCGCCATTCTGCCGATTTTTCGATGTATATAGACATTCCATTCTATTGAGAATACAATTCTTTTGAAAATTTCCATATTTCCGATGTTTTTATAAATATATCCGAGGTTAAAGAGATGAAAGTACTGGTTCGTCAAGTCACCTTTATTCCGGTTATAGAAGACCGCCCTGAAAAATGCTTCCTCTGCCCCGTCAAAATCATGATTTATCTTGCAGACATTGGCAAGTTGATCCCATACACTTGGAATTTCTCTATTAATTTCCATTGAAAGTTCAATTAATTCTTTTATTCTTTCGCTGTCAAAATGATCCGGATATGAGAATGCGATTGTATGAGTGAGGTTTTTTAGCAGGTAATAGGCATGGAAATTCGAGGGATCAATCTCGATTGATTTCAAAACCAGTTCGTAAGCTTTGAGGAGATCGAGATCTCGATAGGCCATGCGGGATTCTTTTAATGTTTTTTCCGATAGGCTGCGGTTCATATTATACCTTATATCCTTTTATTTGTCCTTTTTCGTTTTTTCCACCGTCTCCACATCCAGCACATATCGGAAGCTGTAATCCCGTGCAAAGGACCGGGGAACGTCGCGCTTTCTTTCGGAGATTCTGTAATGTATGGGATTCGAGCTCATTCCTCCACCCTTCAAAATCCTCTCCTTACCCTTCTCAGGCCCTTTTGGATTCTTATAGGGAGAGCCTTTGTAATAATCCGACTCGTACCAGTCAGCAACCCATTCCCATGCATTTCCTATCATATCTTCGACCATGTATGGGGACTGGGATTCTGCAAGCCTTCCGGATTCACAGAGTGTCATGTGGGAACATGGCCAGGGTTTTACTCTTTTCCACAGGGAATAATCGAGCATCTCGCTGTTGAAATAATTTTTCTGGAATTTATTTCCCCAGGGATATATTCTTGCGTCTTTTATCCCCCTGGCGGCTTTTTCCCATTCCGCCTCGGTGGGGAGCCTTCCGTTTACCCATTTGCAAAATGCGAGGGCATCCTCATAGGATAAATATGTAACAGGCCCTCCCATCCTTCCATGTATGGAGTTGTTATTCCATATGGGTTTTGCGCCCTGCCTCTCGGCGGTTGTGAAGTAACCGGTCTTTTTCACAAAATTCTTGAATTGTGAATTTGAGACCTCGTAAATTGTAATATAATAACTATCCAGATAGACCTCGTGCAATGGCAATTCATCCGACTTGCTGTTTTTATCGTCCCTGGAAGCTCCCATCTTGAACTTCCCTGCGGGGATCATAACAAGCGAGGCATGGTCAATATCATTGTGATGATATGAAAAATTCTCAAAATCGGGATTGGAGCTGAATGGCATCCGAATATCATTGTCGGGATTCGCGGGAGCATCAAGATTGTTGGAATTGGAATTATTATCAATGGGTTGTTTTTCGTCTTTAATTCCAGAGCTTTTAATGTCAGCGGAGGAGTTTTTTAGGGTGCCGCCGGCTTTGACACCGGCTTTGACACCGGCTTTAACACTGGCTTTAACAATGGAAGGTGAATTTGTGGGTGCGGATTTATTCCCGGTGTGTTTCCCGGAGCATCCGAATCCTGATATGACAAGAAAAAGAGATAGAATCAAGCTTATGACGAATTTCCTTGCACCGGGTTGCATGATGATGTCTCACCTTTTTTAGAGTAATTATTCACGGCAGAGATCGCGGAGTTCGCAGAAGATAACCGGAGAAAAAACATTAATACCTCCAGATGGAAGTGGAAAATAGGAATGAGGAAGATGAAATAAGGATAATGGATCCATTTTCCAATATCTTTTTTCTTTTATCCTTTTTTGTCCTCTGTGGTGAAAAAACATCTTTTTCGATACCCTCGCCTCTGACTTCCGACTTCCTTCTTCCGTTCTCTGTTTATCGGGACGGGGACGTCCCTCCTACACACGGGAGGCGAGAGATGAGGGGCGGGAAACGAGATATGACCTCCGGCCTCTTTCACCCGATGCCTAGTTTTTCTTGCCCTTTCCCGTCAAGGCGTCAAATAATTTGCCGAAGAATCCTTTCTCTTCGTAATGAAATTGCGGTCCCTCTTCCGCAAAATCACAGAGAATCTGTCTTTGGCCGTCGGTTAATTTTGTAGGAGTAATAACTTTAACTTTCACATTCAGGTCGCCCCGTCTTCTGCCCCGAATATCCGGCATTCCCTTTCCTCGAAGAGTGATAACGGTTTCCGACTGGATTCCTGTATCTATTTTCACTTTTTCGATTCCGTCAAACGTCTCGATTTCCTTTTCCGCTCCCAGTGCGGCATCTGCGAACCCCAGTGGTATATCCACAAAGAGGTCTTTTCCCACTCTCTTGAAAATATCATGCTCTCTTACAAAAACAAACACATACAGGTCTCCGGAAGGCCCTCCATATATTCCGGCCTCTCCCCTTTCCTGCACACGCATCCTTGTCCCGTTTTCTATGCCGGCTGGAATTGTAACTGTTATCTTCTCTTTGTTGATAGTGCGCCCTTCACCCTTGCATTCCTCGCATAATTCTTCCGGGATCTGTCCCTCGCCATGACATTTGTTGCATGTGGTCGTTGTCACAAATTGTCCGAAGAAAGTGCTTTGCATATTTCGAATGGCACCATTTCCATGACATACATGACATGTTCGAAATCCCGCTCCGGGTTTTACTCTCCTCCCGTTACAGACCGGGCAGGGCTGGTAAGATTCCACCGTGAATTCAGTCTCGATTCCAGTGTATGCCTGTTCAAGGTCGATCTCGACATCTTTCCTGAGGTCTCTTCCTCTTTGAGCTTGTGTTCTTCTTTGTGATGAACCCGTCCCGAATCCGCTCCTGCCTGAGCCAAAGAATGCATTGACAAAATCATCAAGATCGCTTGCCCCGAATCCGAAGCCTCCTGAGCCACCTGAATTTGGCCAATTGTATGATCCGCCTCCGCCTCCGCCTCCGCCTCCCGAGTTTCCGAAAGCGGCATGGCCGAACTGATCATACATACCCTTCTTCTCGTCGTCCGAGAGGATGGCGTAAGCTTCGTTTATCTGGCGGAAGTGTATCTCGGCCTCTTCTTTATTCTCCGCCACATCGGGATGATATTTTCTCGCCATTCTTTTAAACGCTTGCTTTATATCCCTGTCGGTGGCGTTACTGTCAACTCCAAGAACTTCGTAATAATCCTGTTTGGGCATTTGTAATTCATTGTCTCCTTGTTGTTGTTGAAAACAAATTATAGTTATTTACTAAATGATCTTAAGTTTTTTCATTCGTACTGTCCTTATGCCACATAGTATAATTGATCATCGGGACAAAATCAAGAGTATTGATAATAAATCAGTGTGCACGATATTTGAAACTTGTGTCTCTTTGGGGTATAATCTATTTAAACTGAGGAAGGTTTTGGTTTAAATGAGATTATCAAGAGGCAATTTAATTTTACCCCTGTTATTACTTTTCTTTACCCTGTCTTCAATATTTCTTCCCATTTCTTTATATGCCCAGGAATCCGAAGGCTTTGGAGATATTGAAGCCGGTATTAATTTGATGGGACAGCATGAATATGAGAAAGCGCTTGAACATTTCAATAAAGCGGTGAGAGCGAACCCCAAAAATCCCCGGGCTCATTTTTTTCAGGCAACCGCCCTATACTGGCTGAAGAGATACCAGGAAGCGGACACCGCCCTGGATAAAGCAAGGAGATATAATGATCAAAACTATCTCATATGGTATTATAAGGGCAAAGTTGCGAATGCGCAGAAACGGTACAAGACCGCCCTTGCATATTTTGAGAAATCTATCGAATACAATCCGGTGTATAAGGAATCCTGGTTTGAAAAAGGACTCATACTTTTTGGAATGAAACAGTATCGCGCTTGTATAGGTACTATGGGGCGGGTAATAGGCCTGGATAATACGGATGGAAGAGCTTACTGTATAATGGGAATGGCATATTTCTGGCTGGGAGATATGCAGAAGTCAAAGAGTTACATATCAAAGGGGCTTTCATTAAATCCCTCATACAAAGATAAAATCCCCGACAGGATTAAAAAGGCGGTGGGATTGTGACAGGTTCCGCCATTTGTGAAAAATGCAGGGGAAAAGGAGAGGTTGCTTGCGAGAAATGCAAGGGCACGGGTTTTGAAGACAGGGAAAAAATAATGCTTTGTAAAGCATGCGGAGGAAAAGGTAACGTTAAATGCCCGCTGTGCATGGGATTCGGAGTGATAGACATTACAACCATGGCTTGATTTGTTAAACTTTTCTAACATTCTCTGTGTCAATGTAAAAATAAAAGGATGAAATTTTATTTTGGTGAATTTTATGGAATATATTTTGATATTCGACGACCTGATATATTGGAAGAATAATATGCTCCAAACAATCAATGTAAAGTTATGATTTTGGAAGCAATGTTTTTATTTTATACAAAGTTATATTAATTTACAGGAGGTTTTTCAATTGAAGATTCTCAAAAAGCACTTGATGTTAGTCCTCGTTATAGTAATGGTTCTTACAATTACTATGCCCGCACTTGCAGAAAAAGTATCCGATAACTCAGATACATCTTCTTCATTCAGCCAGGATAACATCCGCAAGGAAATGAAAAAAAAGTACGAATTCGATTATAAACCGTTTCTTAAAGGCAAGAAGAAACTCGGGTTCAAGCCAAATAAAGATTTATTTCAGAAAGTTTATTACTTCATTCGCCTGAAATATGTAAAACCCGTAACAAATCAAGCTCTTGCAAGCGGAGTAATCAAGGAAGTGAAAAGACTCCTCAAGCAGGCTAAAGTTAATTCAAGCGGACTTGATAAAATGGCCGGGAAGGGTATTCTTTTCGAAGAAATCGTCGAAATATACGGAGACAAAGTTGATCCCAGCCTTATTAAATATGCATGCATTCGCGGAATGCTCGAAGCGCTTGAAGATCCTCACTCAATACTCATGCTTCCCAGGGAATTCAAAAGACTTCAGGAAAGTATGTCCGGTGGGAATTTTTCCGGGATAGGCGTTTTTATCATGCAGGATATCGACAACTTCAATTGGCTTACCGTATCCGATCCTATAGAGGGAACGCCTGCATACAAAGCTGGGTTGCAACCTGGAGACACTATCATCGCGGTTGACGGCAAGACGACAAAAGACGAGCCTATCGACCTGTCCGTGAGCCGGATAAGGGGTGCTGAAGGCACGAAAGTCGTTTTGACTATAAAGAGAAAAGGTGTATCGAAGCCTTTTGATGTACCGATTATCAGGAGGTTTATCCATGTAAACTCAGTGAAATACAAAATGTTACCCGACAAAATCGGTTATATTAAACTTCGTATTTATTCGAAAGATTCCGGAGCTGAAATGGAGAAAGCTCTCAGAGAACTCGAAAGAAAAGACGCAAAGGCTATCATACTGGATGTCAGGAACAACTCCGGCGGAATGCTCGAAGCTTCATACGATGTATGCAGTAAATTCCTTCCCGCTGGATCCCCAATCGTCGGAATCAAGAGCAGGGGAACAAGCATGAGGGTTAAACGCACCAGAGGAGGTATGCACCCGGAATTGCCGATGGTTCTGCTCATCAATGAATTATCCGCCAGCGCATCGGAAATAACGGCAGGCGCATTGAAAGACAGCGGAAGAGCAATGCTTATCGGGGCAAGAACATTCGGTAAGGGATCCGTCCAGGTTCTTGAGCCTATATACCTCGGATCTACCGACCCCGCCGCATTGAAGATCACCGTATCCCTTTTCTATACCCCAAAGGGACTGAAGGTCAATGGCGAGGGACTGAAACCGCATGTGAAAGTACCCCAGGATGTAAGGGACGCCGGGCTTAGCAAACATGAAAAGAAGAAAGACAAACAACTTCAAAAGGCGATAAATTACCTGAAGAAGAAAATGTAACATACAATGAATAACGGATAAAGAATAACGGATAAAGGATAACGGATAAAGGATAACGGAGGTCTGATAACAGATCTCCGTTTCTCATTTCCCGCCTCTCCTACAGATCAGGACTGCGTTCTTCTCCGGTCTTTCCGGTGATAAAATACATCCGGCCTCTATCCTCTATTTTTTTCTTCGTATTCTCCATGGCTTCCCTGAAACAAGTTCAGGGCAGGCTGTGGTTAAGATAAAAACTCTCTGTGAACTCTGTGTCCTCTGTGGTGAAAAGACACGTGCATCTTGCACTATCCGTTTATCGGGATGAGGACATCCCTATTATAACAAAGTCAATACCCCAGAAAGAAAATTTTCGATTTTTTTTCAG
>JAIORV010000075.1 GCA_021107945.1 Vulcanimicrobiota bacterium
TCTTTCAATCCACCGGCTCAGCAAACATGCCGGGCGAACAGACAACACCCGATTTCAATCGGGTGGTTGGAAGCTTATAAAACCTATCTCCTCCTCCAATTTAACCGTTTTAATGGTTTCTTTATGAGATAAACCACTGAAGTGGTTAGGACGTTGTAGTGGTGGGGTTTACGCTCAATTCACCACAATAAATTGTGGTGCTGTCTTAAACCCCTTATAACGCCTGTTATCACCTGAAAAACACCTGTTATCACCTTAAAGTACTTGAAATAAATTCTATTACTTCTCAAGAAATTCACATGTGCGAAATGTGAGTACTTCCGATGTCTTCCACAGCGAAGGATCTCCTCTCCCGGGATCTCCTCACAACAATCATTCATATTAATACTTGCTCCTCCATGCCACGGGGGTTGAGATTCTTCGCTGTGTTAATCCTCGTAGATCAAGATAATCCCGTCTTTGAGAAAATCATAGAAGTAAAGTTATTCTCTCGTGATCCGCTCAGAAGGACAAGAAGCCCCGGGAGACTGAATGTTTATTTTTTTTTCTCAAACACATCATCCACGGGAACATTTATCTCATATTTCTTATATTGAATAAATGCAGATGCCTTGAATTTCGGGAGATTAAAATTAATTCGCTGTTTATCAGGCAGAACATACTTCCCTTCCTTGCGGAAAGATTGCAGAGATACTATCCCGGAGCCGTTATTGTAGAACACCTGTGTCTTTGGAGTAAGATAACTCTTCTTATCAACCCAGAGGTGAACCTTTTTTATTTTGCATTTCTTCCTTGGAATCAGTTTGAGAAGGTAACACCTGACTTTTTTATTCAGATCCACTTCCTTGAGGATTTCACCTTTATAATCCTTGCCGCTGAAACTACGGGGTACGGCGTCCTGAAAAAGACCTTTTTTATTCTTCAGAATCCCGGGAGCCATGGGAATCTTTAACTTGAGCCGGTCCGGTTTTTTATAATAAAGGCGTGCAAAGAAAGGTATCGGTATGCCTGCAACATTTGCCTTGATATACAAAGTCGCCTTGAAAGTCTTCAAATCGGGATTTATCTTTTTACCTTTCTCAAGGATAACTATATATTTATTTTCATTGGCAAAAGATTCCGAAATAAAAATTACCGGGATTATAAAAGATAATAAAATAATAAAATAGATTTTCAATAGTTTATTCATGTTTTTTTGCAGCACACAAAAAATGACAGAGATCGTTTTTCTTACTCAATCGAATTGAGGAATATCTCTTTTAAATCGGGATCATATGCTATTCCGAATTCTTCTTTAAAGCTTTCCAGGAATTCCTCTCCGGATAAATCAGGGTTCATATTTCTGCCCTCATAATATCCCTCTGCGACAGCCAGGATCCTTGCTCCGAGCGGAATTTTTTCTCCCGACAGGCCTTCCGGTATTCCTGTCCCGTCATATTTTTCATGGTGATATTTTATTAACGGAATAATAGAATTGAAAAATTTGATATGCGAAAGTATCTGCGCACCTTTTTCGGCGTGGCTTTGCATATCGTTTTCATCTTCACATTTAATTTTCCCGATGTCATGAAGAAAAGCGGCATAACATAGAGATTCATACTCCTCTTCTGTCACGGGAATCTGCTTTGCCATGGCGGAAGTCAACCTTGCTACACGAAGAGCGTGATCTCTTCCCACCGGGTCAAGACTCTCCAGGCAATCAATAAGAATCTCAACCACTTCAAGATAGAAATTGTGAAATTGATCCAACAAACTTGCATTATGGAGCGCGACGGATGCCTGTGATGCTAAAATTATAAGGTATTCGAGATCCTTATCGTCAAATTGACCCTCAGTCTTATTTACAACTTCCATTACACCCAAAACATCAGTCCCCCACAAAAGAGGCACGCAGGCAACATTTGTCGTCGTAAAATGGAGAGCTTCATCTACACCCTTGTAATGCATGGGTTCATTAAGTGTGTCATTTACCAGGAGGGGCTTTTTATGAATTGCCACCCAACCTGCAATTGATTTTTCATTGAGAGGGAGTTGCAGAAGCTTTAACTCATTACTTTTCTCACCTACCGCCTCTTTAAAATAAAGTATTTTATCTTCAAGAATGAGAATTGACGCTCCCTGTGAGTTACAGATTCTCGAAGCGGTCTCAAGAAGCTCTAATATGATATCCTCCCCGTCCATTGTGGAATTGAGAACGTTTGCGGAATGACTCAAAATAGAAAGAATATTTAATTCTTTTTTAATTGATTCCGTCATGGTTTTCAATTTGTCCCCATTTAAAGCTTCTTCGGGGGGAGTGATCTCAGTCTTTTTATTTCCACCTATCACAGTTGTGCTTTCAATTTTATCACGAAGAAAAGTCTTATAGCCCGGCAATTCCAACTTTTTTGGGATTTTTCTAATAATTCTGGTTCTCTCCGGCTTTTTTTTGAAAAATGGATGATGTTTACTTTTTTCCGTATAAACAAAATCCCATGCGTCCTCGAGGTCGGAAAGAAGAGCGGTGTATATCTTCATATCCTTGATTCCGGTTCTCATCTGAACATACTCCAGGGCGAATGAATCCCCGGGATTGTGCATTGCAATCAATACCTGTCCTTCATCGGTCTTCTCAAGGCAAATAAGATTATACCTTTTTGCCATCGCCTGCGGAATTGTCTTTGCCGTTTCAATATCAATTTTTTCGTTATCAAGAAGAAGGGGCTCTCCACCATAAACCCTGGTCTTTATATCCAGAACCTTTTCCTTGTCAGCTATATTTAACTTCACAACAAGCTTTTCAAGGGGTTCCTTGTTTGTCTTGTGAATTTTAAAGACTGGAATCAAAGCCTTTTTCTCAACAATCTTTTCGTCAACAAGCATTTTAATTACTCGTTCGTCCAGTTCCATATAATATTCCCCCGTTCCAGATAATCAATGTAATAATCCTTCAATAAAAATAAGGCGATTCCTCTCGCCTTGTCATTTATGATTTTAAAAATGAATCATTATTTACTGCGGAGAACACAGAACCCGGATTTCATGTCATTCCTTCACGGAGCCTGCCCTCGAGCGTAGCGAAGGGTTCAGAACAGCCTCTGAGTGAAACACGATCCTTTCTCTCATCTATTTTCCTTCAGATATTCTAACCACACCATAGGCCACAATAACACAATAAAGAACATACAAAGAGCGAAAATCACGGGATTATCCATTTCTTCCGAGTTGCCTGCGGACACTGCTTCCATCCCTATTGAAGCCATCACTTCATTTATCCCCAAATTATATAATACCATTAGCCCTGCTGTGAGCCATAGTACGGATATTGTTAACATCGTCTCTTTCTCCGTCAATTTATATTTTTGTTCATCATTTAGATTTACATATAAGTACAAGAACCCTTTAAATTCTATTTTTTATAACACTAAGACATCATCCTGCAGGTGACTATCTTCTATATCATAGGCTAAATCACCTGTTATTGTATATATTACAATTTTGTTAATATTCCCACAATACTCGCATAAGCATTGACTCGAAAAAGTAATATCTGGTAATATAGTATTAGGTTCAAAGTCGTCGTCCCCGGCTACCCGAACTGTTCATTTATTACAAATAATTTTCTGGAGGTTGTGGTATGATTAATGATATTAAGGGGATTCCAAATATTCAGCAAGCACAGAGCAATATAAAAACAGGTGAAATTGCAAAAAAAGAGACATCAAAACCAATATCACCCGAGGATTTTTTGACCCTTCACAGGAGTAGCGAGGGTTCATCTCCACCCGACATGAAAACTGCCATAAAGGGAATCGCCCATGAAGAGACCGTTCCTGCGACATCGGGAGAGCCTGAAAAGCTTGATTGGAGCATAGGTCCCTTCAGGAAATTTAGAAATCCGATAATGGCTCCTTCCGAAGAAGGATTTGATTCAAGAAATATTTATAATATGGCTACCATAAAAGAGGGTAATACATTTTATATGATATACCGAGGTGAGGCCAAAGGTGAGACGGCGAAGGACTGCACAGGACGGTTGGGACTGGCCATAAGTCATGACGGCAAGAATTTCATCAAGTATCCGAAGCCAATCATCGTACCGGAACAGCCATATGAGAAACAGGGCGTAGAAGATCCCAGGCTTATAAAAGTGGACGATACATATTACCTGACATATTCCGCATATGACGGCGATACGGCAAAACTCTGTATGGCGACTTCAAAAGATATGGTTAACTGGGAGAAAAAGGGGCCGCTATTCCCCAAGTTACCTTATGACGACATTGTCGGGAAAGAAAATTGGTCAAAATCCGGCGCGATACTTCCCGAGAGAATCAAGGAAGGTCCTTTCAAAGATAAATATATCATGTATTTTGGTGAATCACATATGTGGATGGGATATTCCGACGATCTTGAACACTGGGATTACGTGAAAGAGCCTGTTCTCAGTCCCCGTGAGGGCAAATTTGACAGCAGGATGATTGAGCCGGGACCGCCGCCTATTATGACAAAAGATGGCATATTGGTGATATACAATAGCTCGGATAAACCCAAGAAAGAAGGAGAGACTTTCGGAAGTTACCAGGCAGGCGCGGTTCTTTTTGACCCGAAGGATCCCACAAAAGTATTGAAGAGATCCGAGAAGCCCATCATCGAGCCTACGCAGGACTGGGAAATCGACGGGTATGTTGACAATGTGGTATTTGTAGAGGGTCTTGTTGCACACGAAGGAAAATGGAACCTCTATTACGGCGGGGCGGATCACAAGATCGGTCTTGCAGAGGCGGAATTCAGACCCGATCAATTGTTAAAAGGTCCTGTAACAAGCTCGCTTGGATCCGCACATCCCATCTCGGCGGTGGGACTTGCAGGAACAGGCGTATATGAGTCCTGAGACAAATAATTACGAATAAAGGTTACTATTCACCGCAGAGGACGCGGAGGACGCAGAGTTTTAGAGATGAGAAATAGGAAACCGTTAAAACGGTTAAACACCCGATGTTTGGGGCGTCGTCCTGCCACCCGATTGAAATCGGGTGTTGTCTTAAAAGTGTCATGAAAGATTAGGGCTTGAGCCGGGGGATTTAGATGGCTTTGAAAGCCGTTCTCAAAAAGTTAAACACTTCAATGGTTACAATAAAATAAACAATCGGGAGGGTTGGAGAAATGAAGATATCACATAATATTACGGGACCGGAGAGTACAACCGACGCTACAAAATCTTCCGGCATAAAGAAAAAGGGGGAATCCACTCCCAAAACGGAAGATACATTCACTCCCTCGAAAAAAGATGTGAAGCTTGGAGAAGATTTTATTACGGGGGTAAATTATTGGCCTCGAAAAACCGGGATGTATTTCTGGAAGAATTTCGATGCAAAAGAGGTTGACAAGGAATTCAAGCAAATCTCCGATATGAACCTGAATGCCGTGAGGTTATTTCTTGTATGGGAAGATTTTCAGCCCAAGCCTGATAAAATGGATCCCAAAACCATCGGGAATTTCAAGAAAGTAATGGATATCGCTCAAAAACACAATATCAAGGTTATGCCCACTCTTTTCACGGGGTTTATGAGCGGTGTCAGTTGGGTCCCGGATTGGGCGGTCGATGAAAAAGGCGAGACTCCTCGTTTTGACACTATTACCGGGGGCAAGGTTCACGACAAGCCTATAAAAGATTTTTATGCCGACCCGGAAATGTTGAAAGCACAGGAGTTATTTGTCAAGTCCGTAGTTTCCGCCGTTCATGATCATCCCGCGCTTCTTGCATGGGATATTTCCAACGAAGCGGATGACCTGATCACGCCAAAGACACCGGAAGACGGAAAAAACTGGAATAAGTTCATATATGACCAGATAAAGAAATACGACCCTGAGCATCCGGTAACAAACGGCGTTCACCAGGAAGACCTGGAAAAGGATAAAAATTTCAGGATTCGTGATATTGTCGAGAACAACGATTTCGCCTCGATGCATGCATATTCGATCTACGCAAGCTGGGCAAAGGATCCCCTCGACTCGGATGTTGTCCCGTTTGCACAATCCATGGTACGCCACCTTGGGGAGAAGCCTGTTTTCTTCACGGAGTTCGGTCTTTGCACTTCACCTCCCGGAGAGCCGTCACAGCAGATTACAACAGAGATAGGTCCAAAAAAGACAAGTGTAAGGCAATTCCTGGTGAGCGAAGGTGAAGGTGCGAAATATTACAAAGAGGTTTTGAACAAGCTACATCAGAACGGAGCATGGGGAGCGTTCGCCTGGTGCTTCTCCGATTATGATCCTGCAATATTCAACAAGCCTCCGTTTAACACAGCGACTCACGAGAGAGCTTTCGGCGTCACAAGGGCGGATGGCAGTCTGAAGCCCATGGGTGAGGTCATGAAAGATTTCGCCGGGGAGAATAAGAAGGTTGTGAACAAAGAAAATAATATTAAGAATGTGGATTCCGAAACATATTACAAGGACCCCATGAAAAACCTCATAAAAGCGTTTTCAGATGAGGATAATGTGAAGTTTGATGAATGAGATTGACGGGAGAGAGATTTTTTCTCACCACAGAGGACGCAGAGTTTAGTTTAAACCCGGATAATGCTTTTAAATTCAACGCAGAGATCGCGGAGGTCGCAGAGAACTTATTATATCGAAGTTTCATTGTTAATTAATCGCATTAATTTTCAGGCATTCTCCGATATAATTTTATATTGGTGATAAATGGACTATTTCCCCGGTAAAAGCTGCAATATGGCAATTAAAAGACTCCAAATGCATTATTAGGGTTAAAGGGAATAGAATGTCCAGGCTGTCATAACATGACATTTTCTCTATGTCTTTAACTTCGGATCAAGAGCGTCTCTTAATCCGTCCCCCATGAAATTGAAGGCAAGAACCGTAAGTACAATAAGGATTCCCGGAAAAAAGACAGTCCAGGGGGCGATAGACATGAAGGCTTGTGCTTTATTGAGCATTCCACCCCAAGATGCGTTTGGCTCCTGAACGCCGTAGCCGAGAAAAGACAGGGCGGACTCAAGCAGAATTGTTGAGGCGACCCCCAACGTTGCCATTACAATAATAGGCGCCATTGTATTTGGAATCACATGCCTGAAAATTATTCGGGATGATGATGCTCCTATTGCCCTTGCGCTCTCAATATATGTCATTTCCCTGATTGACAGCACCTGCCCTCTGACAAGTCTGCAAGTCCCTGCCCATCCCGTTAATCCAATTACAAGAATTACATTATATATAGATGACTCAAGCAGCATTTGTATGATTAAAATGAAAAACAGGATTGGAAGCGATAACAATACGTCGACAATTCTCATGATAATCGTGTCGATCCATCCGCCGACATAACCCGATACCGCCCCCAGGATTGTCCCGATCGTTATAAAAACAAGAACCGCCCCGATGCCCACCATCAGGGTATATCTTGCTCCATATAGAACCCTTGACAATATGTCTCTTCCATTGCCGTCAGTCCCCATCAGGTGTTTCATTGACGGTGGATGGGGCACTCCCATAAGAGAGTAATCAATATCTCCGGGGGAATACGGGCTTATTAAGGGGCCGAAAATTGCCACAAGTATAAGAAACATGATGAAGTAGAAGCTCACTACTGCAAGCTTGTTTTTTCCAAATATTCTTATGATGCGTTGAAAATCAACCATATGTTTATAAAAAACCTAGGATCTTCTTATGCGCGGATCCGCCCATCCGTATGCAATATCCGCCAGGAGGTTTGCGGCAATTATCATTACCGATGCAATGAGAATATCTCCCATCATTATGGGGTAATTCCTCTGCGCCATAGCCTGAATTCCCAGTCTTCCTATGCCGGGCCAGGCAAAAATATATTCTATAACAAACGAGCCGGCGGCAACATTGGGAAGAGATAGTCCTACGAGTGTTATCATCGGCAATATCGCAGGTTTGAATGCGTATTTGTAAATAATTGTATTCTCCGATATTCCAAGAGACCTTGCCGTTCTGATGTAATCCTCCTGGAGCGTTTCAACCATTGATGAACGGATGTACCTGCTCCAGACTGCGATATTTCTGACGGTAAGCACCATCACCGGTAGAAACATGCTCAGAAATATAGTCTTCACAAGCTCAAGTAAGCCCATTCCTTCAAAAGACGGCGGTCCTATTGAAATAAACGGGATAGAATTATATTTAATGACAAACAGGTAAATAACAATAAGTGCAAGCCAAAATGACGGTATTGACAATCCGATAAAAGAGAGGAAAGTAAGTATATGATCAAAAACCGAATTTCTATGAACCGCGCAATATATACCTAAAGGTATTGCCAATATAATGCTGAGAAAATATGATGTTCCCATAAGGGCGATGGTGGCGGGCATTCGCTCCATAATTGTGGCGAATACGGGTCTGCCGTCAACCATCGAGTACCCCATGTCCCCTTTTGTTACGAGGTTTTTCAGCCATATTATATACTGTATATAAACAGGCTTATCCAACCCCAGGTTTTTTCTTATCCTTGCCCGATCCTCGGGTTTTGTGCGGGGATTCATAAGAATATCTGCGGGGTCTCCAGGCGCGGCATGGAGAACAAAAAAAGTGATTATAGTCACAGCGAATAGTATTGGTATTGAAAAAAATATTCTTTTTAGTATAAACCTGAGCATTCACTATTCCGAAAGTTTAACTTATTAATTTTATTCTTCATTTGGGTCCGAATCCCAGTTTACAATCCCATCACCGGGACGAAAAATCATGCCATGCTTTTTGAGAAGGATGATGTCCTCATCGGGATAAGATTCAATGTCATCTTCCTCGCGAAGTCCGAAGTCCATTATTTGAAGAATATCCTTGCCATTGTTGATAAACTGATGTGCAATTCCCTTGCCCGCAGGTTTGGCTACGAAGTCGCCTTCCCGCACGGAAATTTCCTTTTCATTCAGTCGAAGAATTCCCTTTCCTTTCATGATAAAAAAGAATTCCTCCTGTTTTGTATGAGAATGGTATTTTTTGCTTTTGCCTCCGTGCTTGATATAATCGATGTTCACGAAGATATTTTCCGCTCCGGCGGCGTCCCCCAGGAACAGGGTCTTTTTCTTTGATTTGAAATCGGGATCCTTGATATGTTCTTTTGCAATATTGTCAATGTTCAAGAGCTCCGACATAACAATCCCTCCCCGGTTTACTCTCTGACAGACCTAAATCTCTTTCTCAATATACCTATAGTCTGGCACAGAGTGTGTTGTTTCGACGATGAAAAGATAATGCCTGCAAACAACAAGAAAAAAGGGGAATATAAAAAAAGAACAATATTTTACTAACAAAACATTATTTTTGGTATAATATAGGGTATAATATAGGGTATAATATAGATATGAAGGATTGATTTCTTGCCTGTTGAAATTGTCAAAGTAAACTTAAACTAATTTTTATTAGTATTTCAAGATGAATATTAGTAAAATCGTGATGTATATATCGTCTTGTTATTTTATAGTAATCAAGGGGGTAAACAATGGCATTATTTAAATACAGCGCTCAATCAAAAGAGGGGAGATTGGTGTCGGGAAACGTTGAAGCTGTCAATATGAATCTTGCCATTGACACACTTACCTCGGGCAGACTTAAAATTCTTGAGATCAAGCCGGTAAGTTTCTCTTTGTCATCTTTAATGCTAAAATTCACCAGAGTAAAACGAGGCTCGGTGGTTATGTTGACAAGGCGGCTTGGGACCATGCTGAAATCCGGTCTTCCCCTGGAACGTTCTCTTCAGATCCTTTATGAGCAGGAAAACGATAATAAGCTTAAGATGGTTTTACAAGCCGTTGTACATGATATCAGAGTAGGCTCATCGTTATCCTGGTCATTAACAAAACATACCGATGTTTTTTCAAATATATTTATAAGTATGGTAAAAGTCGGTGAAACTACCGGAGATATGGCCTTGATGCTTGAAAGGTTGTCCGACTTTCTTGAGCGCGACTTGAGAGTAAGGCAACAGGCGACCTCGGCAATGACATACCCGGCATTTATTTTCGCT
Organism: Vulcanimicrobiota bacterium; assembly: GCA_021107945.1. Lineage (GTDB taxonomy): Bacteria > Vulcanimicrobiota > JAJTBE01 > JAJTBE01 > JAJTBE01 > JAIORV01. The sequence continues at coordinate 9,998 of JAIORV010000075.1, forward strand.
TTTTCAATTGCTGTCATTGTTGTAATCTTTGTTTACATCCTGCCGAGTATGCTTGAGGTCTTTACCGGAATGGAATCAAAGTTACCTATGACAACCCAGGTAATGTTCTCAATTGTTACAACTGTCAAGAATCCATATGTTCAAATCGGTGTCATACTTGGAATTTTTTACTATACCATTTATATCAAGGATTACGTGAGAACACCGACCGGTAAATTTAAATTCGACAAGTTAAAACTGAGTTTTCCCTTAATTTCAAACTTAAATAAAAAACTAACAATTGCCCACTTCAGTCGGGCACTGGGAACACTCCTCTCAACAGGTATTCCTATAATGAAATCACTTGAAATCCTCATGGAATTTATGGACAATGAATACTTCAAGCAGTTGGTAGTACAGCCGCTCTATGATGGTATCAGGGAAGGAAGATCAATGTCAATGATCCTGGGAGAAATAGGATTTTTTCCTCCTATGGCCGCACAGATGATTGCTATTGGAGAATCTACAGGTGAGCTTCCCATGATGCTCTCCAAGATTTCCACTTTTTATGATATGGAGATAGTTTATTCACTGGAAACTTTTCTTAATATGATCGAACCCTTAATGATAGGATTCATGGGACTTGTTGTTTGCTTCATTTTGATGTCGGTATTTACGCCGTTATATCAATTTATTATGAATCTGGGGTAAGCAGAGGGATATGCAAGCAATTTCACTGGAATAAAATTGTCTTGAATCACACAATCCATCTAAAAAAAGAGGCGGTTTTATTTTTTCGGGAAGGAAACTTGATACGGGAAAACAATTAACAAAGTGGTATCCTTGACATTGTTGTTTTAAAAGGAGATATAATTATGCTTACCCTGAAAGATAATAAAAATAAAGAAAATAATAAAAAAAATGGAAATAACAGGCCAAAGTTGATAATTAAAGGCGGAAAGGCATTAAAAGGCGTTATAGCTGCAAATGGTGCAAAAAACGCGGCACTTCCCATTATGGCGGCTTCCATACTGGCATCAGGAAAGATTTGCCTCCAGAAAGTTCCCGACATATCGGATGTAGAGCATATGGCAAGAATTTTGCAGTTTATGGGAGCGGAGGTACAATATAATGGAGACGGGTGTTTCATTGTTGATACATCAAATTTCTCGAAAACCCGGGCTCCTTACAAACTCGTAAAAAAACTCAACGCTTCATTCGACATAACGGGCGCCATGGTGGCCAGGTTCGGAGAGGCGCATGTGCCTCTTCCCGGCGGATGCGTAATTGGAACGAGAGCGGTTGATATGCATCTCGAAGGATTCAGAGCCCTGGGGTGCGAAGTTGAGCAGGAGCCGGGAGGGTTCATCTCCGTAAAGGCTCGTAAGCTTGTAGGTGGAAGAGTTCATTTCAGAAGGACGTCTGTGGGTGCAACGAAAAATGTCATGATGGCCGCTGTCCTTGCAAGAGGAAAGACAATTCTTGAAAATGTGGCGAGAGAGCCTGAAGTTATTGACCTTGCAAACTTTCTTAACTGCTGTGGCGCAGGAATAACAGGACATGGCACGGGCAGGATCGAGATACAGGGAGTCAGGAAGCTTTATCCTGATATTGAATACGAGATTATCCCTGACAGAATTGAATCCGCAACATATCTGCTTGCAGGAGCTATAACGGGAGGAGAGGTTACGGTGAGAAATGCCGAGCCTGAATATCTAAAGACATTCCTGCGCAAGATGAGAAAAGCAGGGCAGGACATCAAAATTGGGAATGATTACATACGCATTACCGGCGTAAAGCCCATTCAATCAGTTGGGGCGATAATAACTGAGCCATACCCGGGGTTCCCCACCGATCTCCAGCCTCCCATGACTGCATTACTGTCGCTTTCAAATGGTACCACGCTTGTCAAAGAGAAAATTTTCAATATGAGATTCAGTTATATAGACGAGCTTCGAAGGATGGGGGCGGACTTTCAGATGGACGGCAATACTGTCATTGTGCGGGGAGTTGAAAGATTGCTGGGCGCGCCTGTCGAAGCTCCCGACATAAGAGCAGGAGGCGCATTGATTCTTGCCGCACTCTCAGCGGAAGGGAAAAGCGAAGTATATGGATTGAACTTTATTGACAGGGGATATGAGAAAATTGAAGAGAAGCTCCGCGAAATCGGAGCTGATATTGAAAGGGTAGGATAAATGCACATCGGAATTGATCTGGGAACTGCGTCGGTTCTTGTCTATGTCGAGGGTAAGAATATTGTTGTCAACGAGCCCTCGGTTGTTGCCATGGACAGGAAAACACGTGCGATAAAGGCTGTGGGCGCAGAGGCGAAGAAAATGCTGGGGAAGACACATCCCAACATAATCGCGCTGAGACCTTTGAGGGATGGTGTTATTGCCGATTTCAACGCCACAGAAAAAATGTTGAAATATTTTATCAAGAAAGTATGCTCATACAGAGTCTTGTTTTTTAAGCCGGTTGTAGTAATATGCGTACCCGCCCAGGTTACGAACGTGGAGAGTCGGGCAGTAAAAGAAGCCGCGCTGTCAGCGGGAGCGAAACAGGCATTTCTCATCCAGGAGCCGATGGCGGCGGCTATCGGTGCAGGTTTGAATGTCGATGATCCCGTGGGAAATATGGTCGTGGATATTGGCGGTGGCACAACAGATGTCGCCGTGATTTCCCTTGGAGGCATTGTTGTGGGCGACTCAATCAGGGTTGCCGGGCATAAGATGGATGACGCCATAGTCCGATATCTTAGAAAATCATATAATCTCCTGGTTGGGGAGCAGACTGCTGAGGCAATCAAGTTCAAACTTGGAGGCATTAGGCAAGACAGGGAATCTGAAGCTCTTGAAATAAGGGGAAGAGACCTTATCGAGGGTTTGCCCAAAACAATTCTGGTAGAGCCTGAAGAAGTAATGGAGGCTCTTGATGAGCCTATTAACTCGATAATTGAAACGACAAAATCTGTGCTTGAAAGGACGCCCCCGGAATTGGTTTCCGACATCATAGAGCGGGGCATCGTCCTGACGGGCGGTGGAGCGCTTCTTGCAGGACTGGACAAGAAAATTGCCTGCGCAATAGGAATACCTGTCCGGGTAACAGACAACCCCATTTCCTGTGTTGTAATAGGAACAGGAAAGGCATTTAACAGGAAAAAGTATTGAGAAAAGTTAACCGGGAAAATAATTTGGAGGAGGATTGAGTGAAATGAAAAGAAACAAGAAAGTATTAATATCCCTGTTAATAGGGGTTTTATGTTTTATTTTCCTGACTCCCGACCGGGCTTTTGCCAAGAAGACAAGAAAACTTCTACGCGCTGATACAAAGATAAATAGTGTCGTATATAAGAGGAATACATATGTCGAACTTTTTTCAAACGGGCGTGTTTCATATGGGATTCCGAGAAACAGAGTGCGTTTCAAAACAGCTCGGAAAGATGTCGGCTATTTAAAAGCCGGTAGTCTCATGTCATTTTATTCGAGTGGGCGTTTGAAATCAGGCACACTACATGAGAATTTCAAATATAGGGGTTTTTATTTCCAAAAAGGCAGATACATTAAATTTTACAGTAACGGCAGGGTTCAAAAAGGCACTTTATACAGGAATACACGAATAAAAATCAATCAATACTACAAACTGGTCTTCAGGAAATATAAGGAAATTACATTCCACTCAAACGGACAGGTGGAGACAGGTATTCTCTATAAATCCGTTGCTGTCGGTAAAAAAAATATAAATTCCGGTAGAAAAGTAATAATTTCAAAAGATGGAAAAACAATTAAATATAAAGATCGCGATGGAAATTTTCGCAAACTTTACCTCGTTTACTTGCCCCGCAATAGTGTTAATGTGTCAGGAGAATACAAGGTGGCGGGACCCTGGGGAATCATGGTGTTTAAACAAAATGGGTCAGAAGTTACGGGATATTACAAACATCAAAAAGGCAAAATCAGCGGCACTATCCGTGGAAATGTTTTGACCTGCAGATGGTCTGAAGAGCCGACATATAAGCCTCCACGAGACGCGGGAGATATGCATATCATATTTAACAAGGATGGCTCCGGCTTCAAGGGAACCTGGAGATATGGCTTTTCCGGCAAGTGGACACACAAAATAGAAGGAAAAAGGAAATAACACGAATTAAAACAATATAATAAAGAGGATTTTTTAAGCGTCAAAAAGAAACCTCGAATTGTTATTTTCAAGAGAAGGAGCTCCCCGATTTATGGAAAGTTATGTAGGGCAGTTATTTACAATACTTATAAGTGCTATATTAATTAATAATTTCGTATTAACACGCTTTCTTGGGCTTTGCACACTCTTCGGCGTGTCGAAGAAGGTTGAGCCTTCCATTGGACTGGGATTCGCAGTCGTTTTTGTGATGGGCTGTTCATCCCTGCTGTGCGCATTGCTTTTTAAGTATGTGCTTATTCCTCTTAAACTTGAGTTTCTTAATATCGTCGTATTCATAATCGTTATCGCTTCATTTGTCCAACTGGTGGAAATATACTCAAGGAAAATGATGCCAAAGCTCTTTAAATCCCTTGGTGTATATCTTATACTGACTGCAACAAACTGCGCAGTATTGTTCTCACCACTGTTCAACGTGCAGAAAAATTATGACGTATTACAAAGCACACTTTACGGCATAGCGGGTGGAATCGGATTCGGACTTGCGATAGTTCTTCTCTCTTTCATCAGGGAGAGGCTCGATCTTTGTGAAGTACCCGAACCGTTGAAAGGTATGCCCATTGCATTTATAACAACGGGACTGATGGCTATTGCATTTATGGGTTTCACCGGATTAATCAAGCTATAGGAGTTGGGATATAGATGGAATTTGATATGATTGCATTGATCAAGGTTCTGGGTGCCATCGGAGGTGTCGGCGTTTTTATGGGAGCCGGCCTTGCGGCAGCCGCCCAGAAGTTTAAAGTTATAATAGATCCGAGAATCGAGGAGGCCACAGAAGCGCTTCCCGGAATAAATTGCGGAGCATGTGGATATGCGGGATGTGGCTCGTATGCGGAAGCCGTTGTTGAAAATGAGGAAATACCCGCGAATTTGTGCACTCCGGGAGGAGAGAAGGTTGCCGATAAACTTGCCGGAATAACCGGAAAGAAGGCAGGTACTAAAGAGAGAATGGTGGCAATCCTCCGCTGTGTACAGGATCAATCGAAGGCCGCACCCATGAAATACCAATATCACGGAGTAGAAAGCTGTGCCTCGGAGGACACCCTCCACAAGGGAGCATACACCTGCTCCTTCGCCTGCATGGGGCTTGGCGATTGCGTCAGGATATGTCCCGTGGATGCAATCACAATGAAAAAAGGAAGGCCTGTCATTGATCCCGATAAATGTATCGCATGTGGATTATGTGTAAAAACATGCCCCAGAGACGTTCTCACTCTTGCACCCTATCCCGGCAGAGTACAGGTATATTGCAGAAATACAAAACCGCCAAAAGAAAAGAGAAAAATTTGCCCCTCGGTATGTATAGGCTGTTCCATTTGCAAGAGAAAATGCCCGCATGATGCTATTGAGATGAAAGATTTCGTGGCGATAATTGACCATGAAAAATGCCCGCCCGATTGCCCGAGGCCTTGTGTAGAAAAATGTCCGACGGGGGCAATACTGGCGAGGTAGGTTATTTAACTCAATATGCCGGTTATTTCAGCCTGAATTTGTAAATTAAATCCAATTGATTTTCGGGAACAATATCCCTTATGTTCTCTTCAAGCTTCTTCTTTGTGCTTCCACTTGCTACCACTGTTTCATATAGTATAGCAAAATGCCCCCTCATATCCTCTTCTTTTAATGCTTTCTTGATTTTTCTGGCATGGATTTTTCCCATTGTCTGATAAAACAGCACAAATAAACCATGGCTTTTCGAGCCAAGCTCCTCAATCTCTTCCCAAAAGAAGTCGCGGTTCTCCCTTGTACTGAGGTAATATTCAAGCATCCTCTCATCCTTTGATTCCGCACCTTTTCCGTCAAATGGAAGAGAGGTTATTATCCCATATTTCGCCTTTGCCATTTTGTATGTGTCGTCAAGATCCCTTTTTATTCCTCCTCCCATTACTACCCTATAGAGACAAACAAGACCATCCCATATTATTTTGTCTTTATAAGGAAGAATCGCGGTTTCCACTACAGCGGGTAAATCCAAAAAGAATTTCTCCTGGATAAGATCAATGATTTCATTGTTGAGTCCAAGTACCCCGTATGCCTTGCAATCTTTTTCCTGGCTCAGCAATATGGTATGTTTTTTCAGGTCGCGATATACGACAAATTTCCCGAGTATCATATGCTTCCAGCTTTTAACAATTTCAAGGTCTTTACCGGCAATTCCATAAGGATTTGTTTCAATGAATTCATCAAGGAAATGTTTGTTTTGGGCAAAAAAATCTCTTGCTTCCGTCATCGCTGACACAATAAGCTCGGGGCTGTCCTTTAAACTTAATATATCCGGTATATTTTCATTCTTTGTACTTATATAATTTAGAAAAAGTTCATAGAGAGAAATAAATTTGTTCACATCATTCTCTTTTAATATCATAATAGAATCTCCATAATATATAGAATACTGATTCTCACATTAAACATTGAAAGGGTTTTGACCTTCAAGACGTAATAACTTCCATTACATTGCATTCTTATTCGTATATTATTCCTTCCGCCCAGTTTAATACGGTTTCGGCAATATTGACAGCTTGTTCGTATTCGTCTTTCGTAACAGGTTCGAAGACTCCAGGATAGCGGGTTTCAACTGCATAATAAGTTAATTCCGCTGAAACCCTGACACTATCAGGAACATCTATTCCATTGCTCTCCAGTGAAATAATTAATTCTCCCAGGTCATGGACATATCGGAACTCTATCCCAAAATGAATAAATATTGCCTTGATTGCCTTCTCAGCAGCTTGCTGAGCATCAAAACAAAAATCCTCAAAATATGAGCCTTCAGGCTTTTCTGCTTTTGCACGTAGAAGATTACCTCTGGCTCGCTTTAACCATTGTTCAGCGGTACCTGGAACGGGCAGGTCAGGCTGCATGATATACCTCTCTCCCTTCTTCAAGCGCAGATTTAATGACCAGTCCTATAGAATTACGATATTTTATTGTATCTGTTTGCGTGACAACAACAATATCCTTTGCAAAGCCAAAACCCGGAAGATTGCGATAAAGAAGTTGAGCGGTCTTTCGTCTATGTGTTCCATCGGGCATAATTATAAGGAGATCTATATCACTGTTTCTTTTCATAGTGCCACGGGCAGCAGAACCGAAAAGAACAATGCGAATTGGATGAACAAATTCAACGATTTTTTGAACTATTTCCTCTAATTTTTTGTCATCTAGCTTCATTGGCAGAAGCTCCTTTTTTAATCTGGCATAATCCCACAGACCGGGGAGCTTCAAGAGCAAGAATGACACAACAATTGAATCAATTATCAGCCGCCCGATTCAGTCCGTAAAAATGCATAACTTGTTTCGGAATGACGTTTGCGTAAGTCCAAATTTATAATACCGACTCTCATATTAAACATTGAAAGGGTTTTGACCTTCAAGACATAATAACTTCCATAACATTGAATTCTAATCAGGGGAATTATTTATTACCTTGCAATTATCGAAAAACGGGGGGAATACTATTATTAATAAATATTTATTCAGAATTCTTCCGGTATTTCTATTGTTATTAGTGTTTTTATCAGTTTCTTGCTTGTCTTATGCAAAAACGATCGAGCCAGATAAACCGGAAAATGAAAAAACACTGAAAAGATACGAGATAAAAGAGGCCAAAGACAATTATAGAAAAGCGGTCAGACTCATCAAAAACCGTGATTACCATATGGCGGAGGGTTTTCTTTTAAAAACGATTGAGGCCGATGTTGATTTCGCCCCGGCATACATCGAACTTGGAAATGTTTATTATCATCTGAACAGGTTCCCGGAAGCGGAGCGAAATCTGAATACGGCTCTAAAGATAAATGACAGGTTTGACAGGGCATACTATTTTCTCGCCCTTACCGATTTCAAACAACGCAGGCTCAAAACGGCAGAAAAGCATATTAAAAAGGCAATTAAAATCAATCCAAACAAGTCGGTCTATCATTATCTCCTGGGTTCGATTCTGTCGGAAAATGGTAAATACCTCAAAGCAATTACAACGCTTAAGAATTCACTGGAGATTGACCCGGGAAACAACTCGGCAAGAGCCTCCCTCTCGCTTTGCTACTTGAACCTTGGAATGTTCAAGGATGCAGGCAGGGAGATAGAAACCGCATTGAAAGGAGACCCGGGATGCTATAACGCCCTTCTTGTGAAGGGAATTATACTTGCAAGATTGGGCAGGCAGGACACCGCATATTTATTTTTTCAAAAAGCCGCTCGCGTATCTCCTGATGAGCCTGAAACATATTACAATATGGCTCTTATTGACATCAAGAGAAAACAAAGAGGACAGGCTGAATATCATCTGCTTAAATCAATGGAGCTTGATAAATATAATACGAAACCTTACATAGCTCTGGGGAGGCTTTATTCCTCCGAAAAACGTTTTGAGGATGCGCTAAGGTTGCTTGAAAAAGGGAAAAATCTGGATCCCGATAATTCCGAAGTATATCTTGAGATCGGTGTATTGAAGCTTTCCATGGGAAAGGTGGCTGACGCGGCGGCGTCCCTTGAAAAGGGTGTTCTTATTGATCCGGATAATGCCGTGATGAGAAACGCTCTGGGCTCCGCGTATAAAACCCTGGGTAAATACAAGGAAGCTCTTGAAGAATACAACAGGGCAGTTGCGCTTGATCCAAATCTTGCAATTGTCTATTATAATATGGGAAACCTTTTTGAGGAGCGAGGGATGATTCCGGAGGCGATAGAGAATTTCAGTAAGTATATCGAGGTCTATCCCGCCGAGAAAGATGCGGAAATAGTGAGAAAACGGATTGAGATTCTTGAAGAATCCAGAAAGTTAAAAAGAGCGGGATCATCCGATAAGAAATAATGAGTGAAAATATCGCCTGGATAATTACATTTGTTCTATCAATAATAATAATTTATGTATTTATCCACCTGATGTCTATAAAACGCGCAAAAGATAATTACAGGTCAGGACTGAGCTTCCTCGATCTCGACAGGTTGGATAAAGCTCTTGATTGTTTTGATAAATCAATTGTGATCAGGCCAAATAATCCACAGGCATATCTTGCCCGGGGAAAGACGAACTTAAAATTAGAAGAGATAGAAGATGCTGTTTCGGATTGGAGCCGGGTAGTTGAGCTGGCTCCCGGGAGTGAAGAGGCGAATGAAGCTTTGAAGGAGCTTGACGGGCTTGATAAATGGATGAAATTGAGAGAAGAGAAACGGGTAATATAAGCATAGTTAGCTGGAATACATCATGTAAATGTGTTAACAATTTGTTAATATACATGTGACTTTGATTATGCTATAATCAAAGTAATCAGCACATTCTTATTATTTACATATTGGAGGTTCTAACAGTGGATAAGATACATGGGGGCAGACAGGATTCAATGCTTGTCCATAAACAGGGTGATCTTACCATCAAGACAAAAGTTCCTGAGAAGGATAATCAGGAACTGCCAAAGCCGTACGATACAATAGCATTGACACAGGCAATGGCGGGGCTCGGTAGCAACCTGGAGGTTGGAGAAAAGGTCTCTTTGAAAGTCGGCAGGGAAACAGTGGCTGAAGTTGTCAAAGAGGGAGAATCCAACTGGGACAGGTTCTCAACTGCGGCAAGCAATTTTGGGAAACGTGCGGTTATGGAAACCAAGGAAATGATTGACGCGGACCCTGCATTTGCATTCAGAGAATCCGTGGAAATGGTAAAGGACACCCTCACTCAGGGAGCGCCTGAAACTGTTGCTACTTCAGCTATTAGCGGATTATACCCTGGTGTTCGCGCAGGTGTTCTCGCCCTTGATATATATAAAGCCTGGAAAACACTGAAGGATCCCACTTCGAGTAAAACCGAGAAATTTTTAGATGTGGCGCACTGTATTACCGATGTCGGCGGTCTTGTAGCGGCGGCGGCGCCGATGTTCGGAATTGCCTTTCCTGGAATGGCGGCACTGGCGGCAATAGCATATGCCTCTGATATCATTGTATTCGGCTTCCACTCCCTCGGATACTTTGCAACTAAGATCAGGAAATGGCGTGAAAAGAAAAACGATAAAGCCAAGAAAGAGGAGCAGAACAAGCCCGTGGAAAATGAGAAGCCCGATAATGTAAAATCCATTCAACAAGTGAAAGAAGGAAAGGAATCCGGGAAAGGAAAGAAATCATAGTTTACGATTAATTATAAGTCATAATATGTCATAAAATGATTTTATATAAAAAGCTCGATATGGGAAACCGGATCGGGCTTTTATAATTTGTTACATTTATAAAACCGCATAATACCATCTGATATCATTTCGCATTCATAATTTCTGTAGAAGGGGTTTCCTAACCCCGATAAACAAAGAAAAACGCTTACCCGGAAAAGGACATATTGGACACAAATCAGTATGAATCCGGTCGTAACCAGGGCGCCGCTGGAACCAACCAGTTATAGAGCCTGTCCCGGTGCAACCCGGTGCATAAGTCAGAGTGATGTTGAATAACAAATATCGAAATAAGAAATATAAAAGGTTAATGAGTACTTATTATAGAATACTCTTTTGTTTGATCTGGTTGAGAGATTTATTCCCGGGCAAGAAAATTAACATGGAGATTTAATATGGCAGAGGAAAAACAAAAATACCGCCTGGTTACAAGAAGTGATTTCGACGGATTGGTTTGCGCCGTTTTATTAAAAGAGCTGGATATGATTAACGATATACTTTTCGTCCATCCCAAAGATGTACAGGACGGTAAAATTAGGATATTATCATCGGATATCACAACAAATCTTCCATATGTGGAATCAGTATATCTTGCATTCGATCATCATCTTAGTGAAATTTATCGAATTTCGGGAAAGAAGAAGAATCATATAATAGAGCCCGATGCTCCTTCCACCGCAAGGGTTGTGTATAACTACTTCGGAGGAAAAGAAACTTTTCCGGAGATCTCCGGGGAGATGCTTGAAGCTGTAGATAAGGCGGACTGGGCGCAGTTTACCATGGATGACATCCTCAACCCTAAAGGATGGGAGTTGTTGAATTTCATCATGGATCCCAGGACAGGACTGGGGAGATTTCGAAATTTCAATATCTCCAATTACAAACTTATGATGAATCTCATACGTTATTGCAAGACACATACAATTGAAGAGATTCTTCAGCTTTCCGATGTGAAGGAGAGGGCTGAACTTTATTTCGAGCACCAGAAGAAAATCAAGGAGCAATTGGAGCGTTGCTCGACTGTGCATAATAATCTGTTGGTTGTGGATCTGAGATATGAAGAAATGATTTATTCCGGCAACAGATTCCTTAAATATGCACAATTCCCCGAATGCAATATTTCTATTCAGATCATCTGGGGCCTCAGGAAACAAAATATTGTCTTCGCTGTGGGGAAATCCATATTTAACAAGACATCAAAAACAAATATCGGTGAATTGATGCTCAAATATGGCGGAGGTGGACACAAAAACGCCGGTACCTGCCAGATAGGAAACGGTAAGGCTGAAAAGGTTCTTAATGAGTTAATTGAAACGATTACATCGGAAGGTTAAATCTATTACCGCTATAATGTAAAATATTTCTTCACACCGGGATCCCATTCCCGGTTTTTTAAATCTTTTAACAACCTCTTTGCCGAAGGTGTTTTTCTTACAAATTTAAGGTATGTGATAATTGCAATTTTTACATCTTTATCCCTGTTATATTTATTGAGATACAGACTTCTCATATATTTTACAGGTCCGCTTATTTTTAAATCTCTTGCGACCCTCAATGCCTTTAATGTAACTTTTTTGTTCCCGTTTTGTAAAAAGTAATAATATGATTTTAAAAGACCGGAAGGATTGGAGGGTCTTCTGAATTTCATAAGGTTTAGAGTCGCCTCCAGGATCGCCAGGTTCATCGTGTCCGATATTCCTCTCTTTGCTGTATTTAAATAGAATGAGGGATAATTTTCATATAATAAACCATAGGCCATCATTGCCCCGTATAGAATCTGCGAGTTTTTATTGTGTGGATTTTTAACCAGGCTTTTAATGAAAGCTTTATCTGCGGGATCTCTGCCAAGTCCCAGAAGAAAAGCATAAAAACTCTTCCTGTTTTCACCCACACCCTTTGTGGAAATTAAATATCTCAGGCTTTCCCTGTTCATGTAAGGTGCGGCCTGTTTTAGCGATCCATATGACGACTGACCCAGTTGGGCGAAGGCATCCCAGGCGATGAACTTATTGGATGAATCGACTTTTGTAAACAGCCACCTGATTCTGCCGGCGGTGTCCTTTTTATTCATAAATTGCTTGATTTTTTCACTGTACTTCAACATCTGTTTATTCTTATCGGGATAAAATGCATTAAACTCGAAGAATTCCTTGCCCCCCTCATATGATTTGTAAAGGTAGAAAACACCTACGGACTTGTTCTTGTACTTCAAAATGGAATTGATATAAAAATAGTCTCCCTTCTTCCAGCCTTTTCCTTTTATGACTTTATAGACTTCAACTTCCGTCATTCCGGATTTGTTTTTTCCTTCACCTGTTTTTACTTTCTGTATGACTTTCCCATATATCACAAGATCCGACTCGTACATTCTCTGGAAAACGGTCGCTTTCTCCTTTGGTCCGTACGGAGCGGCATGAGCAGGCGATGTGAAAAACGCGAAAATTACCGGAAAAGAGAGTGATAATATTATGTAAAATACAACCTGAAGATTATTGGAAATTGTATTATAAACAGAAAAATTTTTTCTCATTAATAAAAACCTCTTCATTGATCTTATTCAAGAAATTTCTCAATACGACTTTTATATCTTTCCATGTTAAGCTTGCCCCTTCTTTTCATCATATCATGCATTTCATCGGCAAGAATAATCATAAAACCGTGGTAAGCTTCATGGGAATCAATATCCTTGTTGTTGACAAGATGATGATATGCCGCCCTTACAATCCCGGGTTCTCTCTCATCAACCTGTTTTTTTACCAGAGTATGTAATATTATATGAAAAAACGGGTTGGTTTTTTCTTTTTTATTTAACATGTTAAAAACATCCCCGGAATCGAAAAACTTATGATATTCCGGGTGCATCTTCATTATTTCATAGATTTCCTGCTCATCAATTTTGAGTTTAATCTCGTTTTTTCCTTTTTTCCAAACATCCATTAATTTCTGCTGTTTTTGCAAGGATTCAAACATACTTATCACCCGACAATAGAATTTTAATATATTGATTCTTTAACTTGATGTATTTCCCTGTTTGATGTTAATAGTAAGAATTCAGTCACGCAGTGCAGGAGTGGCATCCTGCCATGAATATGCCAATCCTGCATGAAGGATATGTATATAAGCCAAAGAAATATAGCACGCGAAAAAGAGGAGGTCATATAATGTCAATATATCTTGATTCCGCTGATTTGAAAGAGATTAAGAAATATATAAATTACCCGTTTATAAGCGGTGTAACAACAAACCCCGCTCTTCTGGCCAAAGCCCTTGATAAATCCAATATTACAATATATGAATTCGAAGAGCATATAAAAAAGATAGGGGATATTGTCGAAGGGGATATATTCGTTCAAACAAACCGCAGTAAGGCAGAGCAAATAGTGAAAGAATCCAGAAAGATATACGAGATATTGGGAGACAAATGCGTTGTTAAAATTCTTCCCACATTCGAAGGACTCAAGGCGATGTACGATCTTTCATTCAAGGATATTCGAACCGCCGCCACCGCCGTGTTTACAGGGGTTCAGGGATATACAGCAATACTATCGGGTGCAGATTATGTGGTTCCATATTATTCCAGGTTGATGAGAACAACGCAGGACGGATTCAATATAATAGAGGACATCCTGGACATAATCGAAGTTAACAAGTTCGACAACCAGCTTCTTGTGGCCAGTCTGAAAACCACTTCTGACGTTCTGGAGGTCATAAGAGCGGGAGCGAATGCGATAACGATCCCGGCGAGCCTGATAGACGAATTATATGAAAATCCCCAGACAAACGAAGCTGTGAAGTTGTTTAAGAAATCCCTGAGGGTTTCGAAGGATTGATTGTTATATTTTCTTTTTATTCCCTATAATATGGTATTCCTTTAATTCCATACTTGCTTTTTTTTCGATGGTTTTGCCGGAAAATTTTAATTTGACGCTCGATTCTGTTTTTACAAGACCCACTCCTGATGTGTAATAATTATAAAAAATACATCTCTGTTTTATTCCTGTTATCACATCAGATATACCTCTGATTTTCCATGCCCTGAATTTTCCAGCGGGAACTTCCAGATTAACCTGACCTACCACTTCGTATGTTGTCTTTCGATATTTGTTTTTATTTTCCCATTTCTTCCCCTTTTTTAATGGGAATTTCAAGATTGTCTCCGATGTGATTTCAGGACTCAAGACACTTTTTCCATGTCTGATAACACTGTTATCGGTGATCTCATAGTGAGTCCTGGTTCTGAGACGGTAATCTCTCTCTATCATACGTTGGACAATAACACAGTGTTTCTTATTATATAACTCACTTCCTATGACCTTATAAGTATTTTCCTGTTGTGTCTTTACCGAGTCGGTATTAATAATAATAATAGTATCCTCATACACCCATACATCCCCAACATCATATGGAAAATATTCCTGTACCTGTGGATTGATATTGCCTCCCGGTTTATCGGCTTGTTGATTGATCGCCTTTCCCGCTCTATATCCCCTCAATTCAAGGGTATTAGTTGTCGTTCTGCCGTCAATTGTCTGAGTTTCCTGCTGTTTTACAAGTCCAACATGGGGAGCGAACCAACTCCAGCTTACAATTTGGTCAACATTAGAATAAACGGTTTTGCTTTCAACTTTCCATGCTTCAAATTCCCCTGCCGGGACTTTTACCTTCTCCTTTCTGACAAAAGTAAAATGGGTAATATACTTGTTATGTTTGCTTGGATTTGACCATTTCAGACCTTTTTTGGGCGGGTACTTGAAAATAACCGCAGGGGGCTCGAAGTCTATTGTTTTTCCGCCATTTCCTATTTCCAAACGATACATCATAATTTCATTTTTGGTAACATCAAAATAGTTTTTACGAATTGATTCTCCACCTATTAATGATTCCACTACGTAGAGATCTTTCTTCCTGATTTTTTCATTACCATCGGAGCGTACCGTGATTTCACTTCTCCGGATTTGATTACCTGCTTTGCTGACAAAATCATAAACCCATCTGCATCCCTCGTCATGAGGTATATAATCCCATATTCCTGATTTTTCCATTTTGCTGTCTTTTTTATTTATAATATCTTTCTTGCTTTTTCCTTTACCGGTTTTCGCTATGCTTTTTTTCTTACTGCATGATAGCGTTAATATTAAAGCCGCCATAATCAAAACAACCAGAAACTTGAAAGTGGATATTGATTTTTTCCGCATATTAATCACCCTTTATCTATAGTGTCTTTTTGTTGAAAGATATTTCAATCTCAGGATTTTTCAATACCAATTAATTATAGAACTTACGCATTTTGTCATCCTGAGCGGAAAACGATCAATTTACTTTAATAGGCATACCTTTCTCAGGAACGGGGCTTGCATACCTCCGATGTATTAATCAGCGAAGGATCTCCTACAAGACGATCACTCGACTTGTCATCCTGAGCGGAATATGATCAGTTTACTTTAAAAAACAAACCTTTCTCAGGAACGGGGCTTGCATACCTCCGATGTATTAATCAGCGAAGGATCTCTATCCATGAATAGCGATCTCTCAGGACAACATTCAGGAGATTCTTCGCTATGTGAATCCCCGTACATCAAGGAAATCCCGTCCTTCAGAAAATCATCGGATTAAAGTAACTCTCTCGTGTATCGCTCAGAATGACAGGGCTAACTCCTCATTTTGCGTAAGTCATATAATTAATAAAAAAATAACAAAAAGTTAACATATATCGACCTGATTCTTATTGATTAATATATCGTTTTCCTCTAAAATGATAGGTGTGGTAGTTTTTATTTTGATTAAAATTACCGATAAAGGTATTCAAGGGGTTTCAAGACCATGAGAATCCATGATGATAATAATAGAATACGAAATACCGGGGTAAACGCAAGAATCAAGGGTAAGCCTGTCAAGTTACCTGTTGACAGTGTCAGGATAAATAAAGGCAGTAATAAACCCGGTATAGATTCAAAAATACAAAAATTAAAGCAGATGGCTGTGGAGAATCATAAAAAGCCTGCCGAGAAGCCTGTTGAAAAAGACGGTGGATATGCGCCGCCCGGAAGATATCTCTGGGATTCATGGATAATCAAGGACGGCGAGAATTACCACCTCTTCCATCTTGATGCGCCAAGAACCGTGGAGTCCGCGCAGATACACGATCTTGCCGGTGTGCGGCATGCCACATCAAAAGACCTTATAAACTGGAAAGATAAAGGGTCGTTATTTAAAAACGCTCCATACGGCAGTTGGGACGACGGCGCAACCTGGACGGGCAATGTATATAAAGCGGATAACGGAGATCACCTCTTCTTCTACACCGGCAGAAACCAGAGAGACGGTCAGATGCAAAGAATCGGGCTTGCCCGCTCGAAAGACGGGGAAAGCTGGGACAGACCCGATGCACCCCTCATCGAGCCTGACGGCAGGTGGTACGAGACGACTGAATCTTCTCCCATATATAAGGCCTGGCGGGATCCATGTGTTGTGAAAGACGAGAAGACAGGCAAGCACATCATGTATTTCACAGCAAAGACAAAGGGCGGAGATGAGAGATACAAGGGATGTATAGGAATCGCAGAGGCGGATAAAATCGATGGGGAGTATGATGTGAAACCTCCCGTTCTTGCGCCGGGGTTGTACGCTCAGATGGAAGTCCCCCAGATAGTTCAGAAAAACGGCAAGGTTTACATGTTCTTCTCTTCCGCCGAGAAAGATTACAACCCGGAATGGGCGGAGAAAGTTGGAGGCGCACAGTCAGGATTGCATTGTTTCGTGGGGGAGAGTCTCAAAGGTCCTTTCAAGCCTATCAACGGAAACGGTATAGTCACCGGGAGCGATGCCAACCTCTATACGGTCAAATTGATACCGGATCCAGATAGGGAAGGCGAGTATGTGGCAATAGGATGGTATATGGAAGATAAGAATGATCAGAAGGCGTTTA
The DNA here is from genome assembly GCA_021107945.1 of Vulcanimicrobiota bacterium. Classification (GTDB taxonomy): domain Bacteria; phylum Vulcanimicrobiota; class JAJTBE01; order JAJTBE01; family JAJTBE01; genus JAIORV01. The sequence continues at coordinate 27,260 of JAIORV010000075.1, forward strand.
CCCTGTCAAAGCCCATGAAGGTGAATTGGGAGGGAGATAATATCGGTATAGATACGGGGACAAAAAAATAATATACTTGTCATAAATTTATAATAATTTCAGTACATCGGGAATAATGATATAAAACACCTCATATAGCTCTAAATGCCGGGACAATTGCCCCGGCTGTTTTAATTTGGAGCAAATTGCTTTCGATTACCGGATTTGAAATGCACAAGGATTATCACAATTTAAAACGAAAAAATAGTTAATCATAAATATAAATCAAGGAGGTAAATGTATGAAACGAAGCAATCGTATTGTGTGGGTCTCTCCCCATTGCTGGCCTGATTATGTACTGAGGTCCAACGGTCTTGGCATCAAGTCCCAGGGAGGCCAGACAATAGTAATGTATCAGGCTACATGCGCTCTCACAGAGCAATATCCCGAACTTTATGTTGACATTTATGCAAGGATGGAGAAGGGTGAGCTGAAAGAAACTACAATTCACCATAATGTTTCAATAATTCGCCTCAAGATGGGAGATCCCGATGAATACCTTCCCAAGGAGGAGTTCTGGGGTCCGCCTATTGCCGAGTTTGTTGACAGAATTGATGATTATGCCACAAGACATAACTCCAAATATGATTTACTTCATGGCCATTATACTGACGGCTGGTATGTAGCACATCACCTGTCATATAGATGGAATGTACCCTTTGTGCTTACAACGCATTCGCTTGGAATCAGGAAACTGGAAAATGCGTTGAAGAATGGTGAGGGTACTTTGGAAGAACTAAATAAAAAATACAATTTCCCCGCAAGAATTCAGTCGGAGACCGCAGCATTGCGCAACGCTGATCTCGTATTACCCCTGACCAAGGAAGAGGGAGAATACATTTGTAAAAACTACGGTGTATCGCCTGACAAAATCGAAGTTGTAAACAACGGTGTTGTACCGTCTGATTTCTGGCCTGTTGACAAAAGAGCCGGTAAAGTATTGCGAGAAGAAATCGGCGTAAAAGATGATGAGTTCCTGGTGACATTAATAGCAAGAGTTGATGAGAGAAAAGGTCAGAGAGAGCTTATAGAGGCGGCGCCCTGGGTTATAAAGGGAGTGCGTGAAAAAACCGGTAAGAATGTGAAATTCTGCCTGGTAAGCTGGGTCGAGAATGATCTTGCAAAATCCCTGGAAAGAAGGATTGACGAACTGAAAATCGGAGACAATGTTATTCTGTATCCCCCGGTAAAACATGACGACATATTCAGGTTCTTCTGGGCATCAGATATTTATGCGCTTACATCAACTTATGACATATTTCCCATAGTATTGCTCGAAGCGATGTGCAGTGGACTTCCGGTTGTGGCGACAAAGAACGGAGGACCGGCCGAGGTCATAGAAAACGGTGTTGACGGAATGCTGGTGGAGCCCAGGAATACCCCGGAAGTTGCGGAGGCGATGGTAAAGATTCTCGGCGATGAAAAATTAAGGATAAGTATGGGAGAAGCCGCACATAAGAAAGTCCTGGAAAGATACACTTGGGACAGGATTGCAATCCGCCTTAAGAATTTATATGACAGGGTAATTGAACAGAGAAATTCGAAAAAGGAGTGATAGTATGATAGGTGATAAGTTGATCATTGAGACGTTTCATACGCAGACGGCGAAGAGAGTGGTTGACGCCATTAAGGACAAAATAAAAGAAAAGAAAAAATACTCGATTTCCGTCGGTGGAGAATCGGGATCCGGAAAGTCTGAGTTGGCTTTCGAAATTCATCGCCTCCTTTTTGAAGAAGGAATTAAGGCGGGTGTTCTACAGCAGGATGATTATTTTATATTTCCCTCGAAAACTTGCCATCAAATGCGCCTGAACAATATAGAACAGGTTGGGGCATACGAAGCCAGGCTTGATTTTATGGAAGCAAATATTTACAATTTCAAGGAAGGTATGGAGAAAATATACAAGCCCCTCTCAATTTATGACGAGGACAGGTTGACAACCGAATTCATGGTTGTAAAAGACCTCGACGTCTTGATTGCCGAGGGCACATTTTGCACACAGATGCGGTTTATCGACACGAAAGTGTTTATTAATCGGGATTACAGGGATTCCAAGGAAAAGCGCGAGAAACGGGCAAGAGACGTAATGGGAGACTTCATCGAGCGAGTTCTGCAAAAAGAGCATAAAGTCGTATCTGAGCATAAAAAGCTTGCGGATATTGTAGTTAAAAAAGATTTCTCCGGTATTGATATACAGGATAGAGTTGAAGTTGAAGGACCCTACAGGACAGTCGAGGGCTAATAAAATTCTCTTTTTTTGAATTATGGCGATGGATCTTTTTTTGGATGTCAGTTAATAAGATCATCGCCATACAGAGAAAAATGAAGGAGTATCCTTTCAATGGCAAGAGAAGATGAAAATCAAACAAATTTCTGGTTCAAGGGAGATCCTCTCCAACCCTTGGCGGGAATGATTTTCTTTGCTTTGACTATTGTAGCCGCCAGACTCGGGGGAACATTTGAAGATACGCTTTCCAGAAATGAGTTGTTTCATACAATAGTAACAATTACAGTATGTGTATCAATTGTGTTTTCATTCGGGCTCATACTGCTTCGTTTCTACTGGAAAATTGACGGCAAGGGCGGGCGGATTTCGAAATATATTGTAGGAGTTATCCCGATAAAGACAATAAACAGCCGGGATATCCAATCAATATCAATGGATGATGTTCCTGCCAAGAAAAACCAATACCAGCTTAAATTACATTTGGTTTCCGGCAAGAGTATTATAATGAGAACAAGCGGAGATCCCATCGATCTTCAAAAAACCGCCAGGCGTATATCACTTGCTTTTGAACTTCCCCTATATGAAAACGACGAGGTTGTTGATGTTGCATCGGAAGAGCCTCGGAAGCCTTTTTATATGAAGGATGATATACCTGATTCAATTGATATAATAAGAAACAAAGAATCCATAAAAAGCTGGGAGAAGACACAATCAGGTTATATTTTCAAGGTTTCAACAATCCCTGCAGGTCAGAGAACCACATTTGCGGCAATTAGAGCAATTGTAAAAAAAAGAAGAGATCATGTAATATTCGAGGTTGCTCCCACCTGTCTTAAACTAATCGGGGATGATAGAAGCGAAGCTGAATTTGATATTGACGAAATCCTGGGGATCGAGAGCGCTACAGGGGATATTCGAGGAGCTGCCTATCTCGGTATCCAGACAAAAACCAATCTTATAAGAATTACCGGGATAGTATTCGAACAACAGGAAATAGTTGCGGATCTCATTAAAGCTGCCATAAGAGAGCTAAAAACAAAAGATAGAAGTTAACTATTCAGCCCCTATATTTTTTCACCACAGAGGGCACAGAGAGCACAGAGATAAATCGGAGAATTCTCTATACAGGTTTCTTTCTCACCCGCGGTTTTTACATAATTTGAATGAGGTTTTTCCTGCTTGTTCTCATTCTCGCCACACCATTAACCTTCAGAATCTGGAAGACGCTGAAGCGTCTAAAACGGCATGGTTAAGCCATTCTCCTTGTTTTAATAACCCCTTCGGTGAACAGTAACATAGAAGTTAACCTCTCTTGATGTGTTTCTCATTTTACTATACTTTAAAATGGTTTCTAAATATAATGCAATAGATCCACCTGCAAATATTAAAGGACTCTCCGATGTGTCGATATCAATAGTGAGAGAGCCGGGGAGGGGAGGTGGAGCCATTGAAATCGCCATATAAAAAAAAGCCTGAGATAAGAGCAATATTACTTCGTCCTTTAGATATTACAAAGTGCCCCCCTGTTCAAAGAAAATAGGTAATTATTCAGACCACACTATTTGGGTAGAGGCCGGTCGGGAGACCGGCCTTGTAAACGGCATGAAATCGGGGTTGGAGAACCCCTCCTACACACAATAGAGGCGAGAGGTGGGAAGCGGGAGGTGGGAAGCGGGAGGTGGGAAGCGGGAGGTGGGAAGCGGGAAGCGGGTTTATTATCACGGCATCCGTTATCAAAAGCCCATTCCCCTCTGTGGTCTCTGTGTCCTCTGTGGTGAAAAAACAAATCCATCATTCATCCCCCACAATCCGTTTATCGGGGCGAGACGCCCCTCCTACAATTATAACCCGGCGCCGACACCTGCATCACCCACATGTTAAATTCGTTAATTCATGGGTATTGCTCCTACAGGATGGGTCTGAATACATACTAATATCTTTTCTTAAAGGAGTAGATCAAAGGAAATGAGATAATTTGTAGAAGATACTCTTGAAACCGATGTCTGCCACGGATGTTAACGGACCATGTAATCTTTATGTTCCGAGAAATTGACCGGTAGTAATGCGGGTTTCCCGATATACCCGGTATTGCTTAAAAATGGAAATTCAGATGAAAAAGAATAAAAACGGCATAAGTATAATCGGAACAATAATTCTCATCATATATATTATGGTGGTAATCGTTTCAATGTACTATATAAGCTCAATCCATTTCCCTTTTGATAAGTTAAAAGGTCATTTTCACCTGAAATATCCCCCCGGCGGCTCGGAATATATAGCAATTTGCGGGTTTCTATTCATGTCTGGATTTGCATTGATTTCCCATTTTGTGATCGTGAAGAAACTCAAAGGATGGAAAAAGGCGGTTGCAATTATCCTTGTTGTAATGCTGTTTTTCGGGGTGATTGAATATTTCCTCAAGAGGCATGTAAGATTACATCCCCTTGGTTTCAATCCTCACCCGTATTTGCTGTGGGTAATGAATCCCCGGGTTCATCCCGAATCGCTGAATTCGAGGTTTCTGAGATATAGTGAATTTCCCGATAAAAAGGAAAAAAACGAATTCAGATTCCTTGTCCTGGGAGATTCAAGTGCATATGGGCATGGAGTACAGGACGGCGAGAGATTTAGCGATGTACTGGAAGAAAAGCTCCGGGAGAAATTCCCCGATAAAAAAATTCGGGTGATAAACGCCGCAGTCCAGGGATATTCAATATTCCAGGGACGAAATCTTTATGAGCTTGAATTGAAACAAACATCTCCTGATGGCCTCATTATTTCATTTAATAATGATATTAATTTTTGTGTGATCAAGGATGAAGAGGGGACACCCACAAAATTACTGAGGCCTATATTCATGCTTCTATACAAGTCAGACCTTTTTCTCCTGATGAAGAAACTAATGTTGAGTAACAGGGAGCAAAAAGACCTGGACGAGTGCAGGCACAGGTATAAAAAGGGAGAGAATAAAAATAAGATTGACGCCGGATGGAGAGTACCCGAGAAAGATATAAGAAGGCATTATTCTTATCTTATTAACGATATGAAAAAAAGAGGGAAGCAGACAATAATTATCTCGATGCCCCAATTAAAGCATGAACTCGATTATACAAAGGAAGTTTTAGGATACCGTGAGATTATTAAAAATATCGCCGATAAAAACGGGGCGTTATTTGTTGACGTTTTTAACGAGTGGAGAGATGATCCTGAAATTAACAAACTGTTCGTTGATCCTCATAATGACAAAATACATCCTGATTACAACGGGCATGAGAAAATTGCGGAGCAGTTATACGAGAAGATACAGAAAAGAAGGATAATAAAATGAGGGGATTATTTCGCTGGACATAGAAAAGTCGTAACTATTCAGCTTTTATCGTTTTTTACCGCAAAAGCCTGCCCTGAACTGGTTTCAGAATTAAAATTGTTTATACAGTGCTTATTTGTTAATCTCCGCGCTCTCTGCGCCCTCTGCGGTGAATAGTAATATTTTTTGAAAGGATGTAGAAGATGAAAAAAATCAGGATTACAACAGTTATTTTGCTTGCTGTTACCTTTTTACTTTCAATCGCTATAATGCCGGAATTGACATCAGCAAAGGAAGCATCAGGTTCCGGTTATTCCATAGAGCAAAGGTATGATAAGGTATCAAAAGAACTTGTTAAGATAAGGGGATTGAAATTCAAGCACAAAGTTCCCTATAGCTTGAGGTCAAAAGATTATCTCAGAAAATTCCTTGTTAAAAGCTTAAAAAAAGAGCTGGCAGGTGCGAAATTCAAGGCCTATGACATTACACTCAAGAAATTTGGATTTGTGCCGGCAAATTTTGACACATGGAATTTTCTCATAAACCTATATACATCTGAAGTTGCAGGTCTGTATGATTACAACACGCATTCGATGTTCCTGATGAAAGGAAAGACTTCTCTGCCTGGAATGGCGAAGCAGGAGGCGCTGATGAGTCAATATGGTGTCTCCACGGGGGATGTTTTATTGAGCCATGAAATGACCCATGCCCTTCAGGATCAATATTTCAATTTAAAAAAACTCATCGGGAATGCCAAGAAGATGCAAAATGATGACTGTGAGAACGCCCTTCTCGCTGTGATAGAAGGCGATGCCACAGTAACAATGACATATTATATGATAAATACGATGGGAAATTCCATGGGAATAGATATGAGTCAAATGATTGACCTGTCTTCAATGAGAGATATGATGGGCGAATTCTCTTCCCACAGCGGCAGCAAGCAATTTGCAAATGCGCCCCTGTTCTTCAAAAGGTCTATGCTTTTTCCATATCTTGACGGTATGGTTTTCGTGGAGACGCTCAAGAAAAGGGGAGGATGGGCAATGGTTAATAACGCTTTCAGAAAACCTCCCCGTTCAACGGAGCAAATACTTCATACCGAGAGATATTTCATGAAAGATCAGCCCATATTAATAAGCTGGACCAAACTCCCTAAAAATATTGGGGCGTGGAAATGCATCACGGAAAATTCATGTGGTGAATTTGTAACAAGGACTCTTTTCGAGCATTTTCTCCCAAATTTCGATTTCGTATCTATCGCCGAGGGATGGGGTGGAGACAGGTACCGTATATATGAAAAGGGTAATAAATCTTTCCTGGTATGGTACACTGCATGGGACAGGAAACAGGACGCAAAGGAGTTTATGCAATATTACCTTAAGCTCTTGAAGAAAAAGTATTCAAACCTGGTATGGATAAAAACAACACCCGGGAAAGCATACCTGGGCAGAATCGGTAAGACAAACGTCTATCTGGGAATAAGTGGCAAAAGCGTTGTTGTAATGGAGGACGTGCCGCCTTCCCTGATGGGGAAACTCATGAAACAGGCGTGGTATGTAAATATGAAACGATGGAATTAGGAATGATGCCGCTTAGGAAATCTGGAGTTTTACCTCTTAGGAAATCAGGAATACGGATTGCGGAGGCCGGAGAGGGGATGTATTTTTTCTTCAGTTATCCTCTGCGGACTCTGCGCTCTCTGCGTTGAAAAATCAATTGATTTCTTCGTGAACTTCGTGCCTTTGTGGTTAATACATGTCTCCATAAAAAAACGCCCTGTTGTATTCCGAAGGAGTTTTACCTCTTAGGAAATTAGGAAAACAGGAATTTAGAATTAAGATACTGGAGGCCGGAGCTAATCTTTGATGACATTTTTTTACCGCAAAGACCACAGAGACCACAGAGGGTTCAAGGGATTGATAGACCAACGCTCGTATTTCCGATTGTAAAATGTACCTCGTTTACACCTTATGTTTATTATACTCCCCATAATAAAAAATATTATCCGTATTGTTGGCAATTGCCCTCATTGGTTTTGAAGTTTCAGGTGACGGCAAAACTAATTTGGTTAAATATAGTTTATAAAATTTCTTTATGTGAATCTTTGCGCTCTTTGCTTCTTTGCGGTTTATCAAGAAAATCACCAATAATTAAAGATGTATATAAAGATAAGAGGCCGGAGAGGGGATGTATTTTTTCTTCAGTTATCCTCTGCAAACTCTGCGCTCTCTGCGTTGAAAAATCAATTGATTTCTTCGCGAACTTCGTGCCTTCGCGGTTAATACATGTCTCCATAAAAAAACGCCCAGATGAATTCCGGACGTTTTAATAAATATCTTCTAACTTAGACTAGTCAAGCAAAATAATACGATATTTTGCTCCTTTTATTGGTGTTCCTGTTACCGGATCAACCGGATCAAGGATTTTCACCATGAAGTCCTTGTTGTATGGAGTATTATTCTGGATCTTTACAATCAGGCGTTCATAGTTTGGTGAACGATCATTATGGGGAATTGAATGATACCTATTGTACTCCAGATACCTAATTCTCCTGATACCGAATAACTTTCCCGTGGGAGTGTAGTAGAAAACCTTATAGTTTACATTGTTCAACTCTGCCGGAGTTGTAATGGTCTGATAATAATATGGCCAATATGAAAGATTGAATGCCTTGCCATTATGAATATCAAACTTGACCTCGTGGTAACGGGGCAGGTAGAACATTCGTCCCCCAGTGGGATAATGATACTCGTTATAAGCTTTATAATATTTACCATAATCAATTATCTTTGTTGATTCGGCGGGCTCTTCAGCATTTGCAACTGAAACGATGCCTGCAACCATGACAAAGGCAAGAACGAATATCAGAGTCGGAATAAGGATGCTTCTGACGCTTTTCATTTTTCAACTCCTTCCCTTTATAATTTTGAGTAATTCCTTTTAATCTTATCATCAGGATCGAATCCTGCGATACAATCTTTCAGATGTATTTTTCTTTGTTCCATACATCCGCTTGCACTGATATCGCGATAAAAAACAACCTTCCAAATAACCGGGAACATTCCCGACGATATTAATAAAAAGCTAAAACTACACATGTCGCTATTTCAACTTGTTAAACAATATTCCTGCTATCCCGGAGTATAATTTATTTTTGTTTCATGCCGATATTTTTTTCGGGAATTTTTCAGGTAAGTGTCGAGTAAACCATCGATATCATCGGACTTATCGGGCAGTTTGGAATACCTGCAGGAAGAATTTAACTCGTTTTTCAATTCATCAATATCCTGAATTATTTCCATGATATTTTCATAATAAAATTGCTCGCCGTGAAAATTAGTCCTCTCCATCAAATCGCTTACAGCCTCAAAACCGAAATAATCATTCAATCTGTGTAAATTCGGCACCATCTTACCCAATCTGAAAAGATATAAAGCTTCCATGTAAAGGCGATATAACTCAAGAAGAGACCTTGTCTCTTTTGGCTCCTGATCCGATAGTAACCTGGTTTGCTCCTGTATCAAATTGAGGTAACCCGGATATAACTCCTTGGTAAGCAATTTTGAGCAGATATTTTTCAACTCCATTGCATGATCATTCTGAAAAAAGACAATTGGCGAATGCAATTCTTCTATTGTACTGATATTTCTTGATTTTAATTGCGAAATATATTCCTGGATTTCATATATCACAAAATGTATAGTGATTTTGGGTGAATATTTGCGATGAAAATTGGCAGGTTTCTTTGGAGTAGGACATTTACCTGTTCCAACTGTGGGAAGTGTGCTTGTTACATGAAATCCCTTGATCAAATAGGGAGTTTCCTGATGCATGATGCCGCCCATCCTGAATCCGCCAAGCGCGATATATATTGGATTATCAACAATATTCCTGACCTTGTCTATTACTTTGTGACTATCAATAAACATAATTTGAAATTCTGAATCTGCAGAAAAATTCCTTTTATTGCAGCTATTTAACCTCTATTTCTTCTGAGAATCAGGCTTGCTCTCTTTCTTCTTCGTTTTAAGATAAACAGTAATCGTATCAATAAACGAACGTTTCCCTTTCCTGTCAATTGCCTGACAGCTTATTGCCATCTTCATCCCCTTTACCGCAATCGGAAATCCCATATCCAACTGAAAAAAACCGGTCTCATCAACATCCACATCCACTCCTCCACCTGGCTTTGCAGGAGCGGAAAGTGCATCTCCTCCCACATTGAAGGCAAGTCCCATCGATATCTTGACAAGTGTATTGGGAGTTGTACGACCTTTCAGGGTAAACACCTGAGTTACATACGCGTTGTTTTTAGGCTCCAGTATCTTTACCCTGAAAAATTGTGCGTTTATCGTTACCGGGGTATTCGCCGTTTTCTCATATACACCGCCGACTTTTGTCCTGAGCTTACCCGTTATTTTGGCGTCTGATACATTGTCAGTGGGAGAAACCTCGTAAAAACCCTCGTAAATCCCCGGACTTACTTCTTTCATGGGAATATTTCGTTTCCATCGACCAATATCAAATGACGCCCTGGCAAGGGGTTCGCCTATTAATGTTACTTTAAGTTTCTCTTTTACCATAAGATCATTTTTTGCATCATGCCTGACCGAATCGATCCGGTTTTTACTTGAAATATAGAAAGACCATTTTTTTGCGAGGTTCTTTCCTTTCTTGCTTTTAAATATTATATTTACCGTGTTCCGCCCCTCCGGAAGTGGAGCATCCGGCTTATAAATAATAAAACCCGGTGTTATTACAGCTTTATTTGTTACATCCTGATCATTTACCAGAATCTTTATCGTGGAAATGTCACAGTTTTTACCGCCAAGGGAAAGAGATATTTCAGGCCGGTTGTTCTCCACTTTCGCTCCCTCCATGGGTGAATGGAGAAAGAAATCAGCATGGCATACGGGTGTTATTGATATGATTATTAATAAAAAGAGTATTCCGATTTTCTTCATAGTTGCTTCCTTTTGAAATAATGTTATTTGTAATTGTCTGCAATATCAAATTATATTAATGATTCACAGGAAATTACCCGTTTCCTTTATAATAAGTATAAAAGATTTATTGGAAACAGTCTAAGCTATTTTTCGAAAATAATGTCTTGTTATTAGGGCGGCGGGACGCCACCCCCACCAATATAACAATGTCGGTGGCTGCGGCGTCTCGCCGCAGCGGAGCAGGTCAAAAAGGACACTATTAATTAAAAACAGTCTAACCGGGAGTCTGAAATGAATAATAACGATAAAGTAATACATACGGAGCGTCTCACGAAATTATACGGGAAAAATGTGGGAATATGGGGGTTAGATCTGGAAGTCAAAAAGGGTGAAGTTTTCGGTTTCCTGGGTCCCAACGGGGCGGGTAAGACAACAACGATAAACATCCTCCTCGACCTTGTACGCCCGACAAGGGGCAAGGCGCTGGTTTTTGGAATGGACAGCCATAAAGAGGGGAAATATATTCGCTCTCTTGTGGGCTACATACCGGGTCAGCCCGGATTCTATGAGGAGATGACCGGTAGGGCTTATCTGAATTTCTTTGCGGGTTTGAAAGGTTACAAATGCAGCAAGAAAATCGATCTGCTTGCCGAGCGGTTTTTTCAGATAAAGCTGGAAAGGAAAATAAAAGCATATTCCAGGGGGATGAAACAGCTTTTATATATTATCCAGGCATTTATGGGGGATCCCGATTTATATATTCTTGATGAGCCTACCTCGAATCTGGATCCTATAATGAAGAGGGCTTTTCAGGGACTTGTAGAGGAAGAGCATGGACAGGGAAAGACGGTTTTTCTGTCGTCACACAAGTTGGAAGAAGTGGAGAGACTTTGTGACAGGGTATGTATAATCAGGAACGGTGAGATGGTCGCCTTGAATACTATAGAAGAAATCCAGGAAAAAATGAGAAAGATTATTGATGTTAAATTTGAAAGCCCCATACCCATTGAAAAGTTAAAAGTCGATGGCGTGACGAGTGTTAAAAGAATCGATGAATTATATACAATTGAAGTAACGGGCGAAATAAACCCGATCCTTGCAAGGCTATCGGAAATGCCCATCAGGAATTTCGATTATCATAAGATGAGCCTGGAGGAGATATTCCTGGAATATTTCGAGGAAAATGGGGAACCCAAAAAAGCCCACTGATGGGCTCTTTGCCTGCCGGTTTCCCGGCTAAACCTTCGTTTGGGGGTTATGTTCTCAATAAAAACAATTGTTAAAAGCTTTCGAATTCTACATCTTACGATATGCTAACGTGAACTTATTTAAGCCGCCACTTCAGCTTTGAGGTTGTTAAGCTTTTTCATTATCCTTGATTTCTTTCTTGCCGCTCTGTTTTTGTGAATGATGCCCTTGGTTGCAGCTTTATCTATAGCTATCACAGCTTTACCCACAATTACTTCAGCCTTTTCAGGATTTTTTTCTTCCAGAATAGCCAGGTTGGCTTTTTTGAACACTGTCTTTACTGCCGATTTGATAGCCACATTCCGAAGTCTTTTCTTGGCATTTATTAATATTCTTTTTTTAGCCTGTCTTGAGTTCGCCAAATTCCGATTCTCCTTTCCACGGGTTTAGGTTTACGATTTAAAAAATCGTCCAAATTCCCAAGTATTATGACATGTTCAGGTATTATAACATGTTTAATTATTCAGATCAAGTCTTTTCTTACACTTTTTTAATTTTAGCACTATTCTCGGTGACTTTGGATTGGTGAGCTTTCTCCATTTTTTTCAGGAATCTTCCCACACTCTTTTCCACCTCGACGACATTTGGTGATTTTAAAGCTTTACTTGCAAGTCTCTTTGCTTTTTGAATCTCAATTTTTCTTACAATATCCTTGACCTCGGGAATTCTGCCGACTCCCACGCTGAACCTTCTGAATCCCATTCCAAGTAGGATTGGAATTGCTTTAATGCTGGAAGCCATCTCTCCACAGATTGCGAATTCAATTCCCGATTCTTTCACGCCGTCCCTTGAGATTTTCAACATTCTAAGAAGTGCAGGGTTCAGTGAATTATATATATCCAGTACATTTTCATTTTCCCTGTCAGCGGCGAGTACATATTGGGTCAGGTCGTTGGTTCCCACACTAAAGAAATCAATATATGGCGCTATGCGATCCGTCATTATGGCCGATGCCGGCGTCTCGATCATTACACCGATAGGCATCTGTGTCCTGACCGGTTTTCCTTCCCTGACCAACTCCAACTCCATGCTCCTGACGATACCGATTATTTTTTGAATTTCATCGATATTTGTGACCATTGGTATCAATATCCTGGCGTTTCCGGAAGCTCCTGCCTCAAGTATGGCTCTTAGCTGTAATTTTAAAAGATGTTGATTGTTCAGAAGGAATCGAATGCCCCTGCTTCCCAGGTTAGGATTAGGCTCTTTGGGGTGTGTGAGGAATGGGAATGTTTTATCCGCTCCCAGATCCAGCAGGCGTATATTAACCGGCCGTGGACTCATGAACTCAAGAATTGTTTTGAAACTGTTTATGAATTCCTCACAACTCGGTGGTGATTGCCTGTCAATAATCAGGAATTCCGTTCTAAGCACGCCGACTCCCTCAGCTCCATACGTTTTCAATTTATTTAATTCGGACAATCGTCCTACATTTGCATAAATATAGACCTTTTCCCCGTCCAGGGTTTTGATCATACCTCCCGGCGAGTGTTTCTTCTCTTCCTGTTTCCTGGTCTCGGCTTCAGACTTTAACTTTTTGAATTTGTCGATCATTTTGGGGTCGGGGTCAAAGTATATATCCCCTGACAGACCGTCAACTATAGCAGTTTTCACATTTTGAGTCAGTTTGAGAAGCCCCTTAACTCCCACAATTGCCGGTATATCGAGAGATCTTGCAATAATTGAGGCATGACTGTTTATTCCGCCTTTTTCAGTTACAATAGCAAATATCTTATCTCTGTCGAGTTGCGCCGCCTGGGATGGAAGCAATTCTTTTGTAATAAGAATAACCGGTTCGGTAATGCTTTCGAGTCTGTCCGTCTTATCCTTTCCAAGCCCCCTGAGGATCCTGGCTCCCACATCCTTGACATCTGTTATTCTCTGCCTGAGCGTCTTGTCCTCAATTTTTAGAAACTGTTGCTCCAATTCTGCAATCGTCTGTTTGAGTGCATCTTCCGCCAGCATTTTTTCATTAATAATCCTGTCCCGAACCTCATCAAGCAAAATGGGATCATCAAGAATGAGGGACTGTGCCTCAAAAATCATTTCTTCACGTACGCCAATATTGATGCGCACGTCTTCTCTCAATTCATACAGTTCATCTCCGGCCGTTTTCACGGCCTGCGTAAACTCCTTTAATTCTCTCCCCTGATCAAATTCCTTCGGAGAACCGGATGTAATCCCGACTTCAGGTGATTCAAGGAAAAAAACATTTCCACAAGCAACGCCGGTGGATGAAACTACTCCTGACAGCATATTAACCCTCCCGGGCAACTTCATTTTTAATGAATGATATTAACTGAGAAAGGACTTCTTCTTCTTCTTCATTGCCTTCCACACTGACAGTCATTTTGGCTCCCCCGGCTATGCCCAGTCGTAAAAGACTTATAAGACTGTCGGCTCGACCTGTTTTACCGTTATGACTGAACATGATTTTATAATCCGGTAGTGAGCGGACTTTTTTTACAATAAGAGCGGCAGGTCGTGAATGAATTCCTATTTTAAAATCTATTGTAAGTTCTCTTGAAATCATTTGTTTATTGAGATTTCGCCTCCTCTTCTATTTTATTAATTCTCTCCTCATATTTTTTACGAAGTTTCTTGTAATTTTTCTCTGATATTCCTCCCCTGTTGAAACTCTCTTCAAGCTCCTTCAACAATTCTAAATATTTCTTCTTTTGCTCTTCATAATGATTCCCGGGCTGTTTTTTTCTCATGACGGCTTCTTGTATTTCTCTTTCAATCTGACGCCTTATTTCAAGGAGCCTGGCCTCATCTTCTGCAGTCCTTTCAGGAAATTTTTCTTCATCAATCCCGGCGGATTCATCAAGGGTTGGGAAAACCGGCCTCTCCCTTTCAGTCTTCTCCAGTGGACTCATAATTTTTGTTTCGCCTGCAAAACCATCTTTTTTGAGCCCCTGTGTGTCGCTTGCCTTTTTTTTACTTTTCACCTTGAATGAGGATATGTCCAGCTCAATTCTCTCTGGCATTTTCTTCTTTCTTGTCGGGGGTTTTGTTATCCTGACATTAACAAATTCTCTCTTCTGTGGCGGAGCGGACCGGGAGTTTTGATCTTTTTCCTCGTTTTCCGCAACTGTCGGAATATATTTCTTCAATTCCTCCTCAAGGCTCAATTCCATGGTTTCACCCTTCGACCTTGATCTTTCCGCCTCCTGATTTTTCATGCTTTCCTGAAAAAGTTTTGTACTTTCCGCCTTTGTATATTCAGGAAGTACCGTTGTTGAGGGTTTTTCCAGGTCGGCGGTAACCTCTGGAGTCATTGGCCGGGTCTTGTCGCCAGGAATCGCAGATTTAAGAGATTCGATTTCATTTTCTATTTTTTTCTTTTTCTTGACATAATCATATTTACCTATCCTATTTGAGAGTAACATCATCTTCAGTTCTTCAAGTTCTCTCATCTTTGATTCAACAGAAATGATTTTCTTTTTGACTCTTGATTCCTTGTGCGCCAGCGCTGTTTTGGAAAGCTCCTGACGTTTGATTTGTGTCCTTTTCTCCTCAAGAGTCTTCTTCTTTTCTTCAAGAGTTGTCTTTCGCTTTTCAATCTCAGAATCAATTTCTTGTTGCTCCACCATCAACTGCCATCTTTTTGCATCAATGGAAAATCTATCGACATTTGAATGAACAACCTTGATATGTCCCTCTCTCAGAGCAACAAAATCTATATCATCCCTGTCATTAAAAATAGTCTGGTATTCAATTCCGAGTCCGTCCAGGGCGGATAAATCCACTTCCTGGATAACAGAATTATCATATCGCTTGAATAAATAATTCGGCTCCATGCGGGACTTGAATGCAAGGAAATGTTTGCCAATGTGTAATGGGGTGAATTTGTTTTCCACTGTTAATCTGAATTTGTCAGATTCGATATTACTGACCAGTAACTCACGCTGTTCTTTTTTCTGGGGCGAATCAATCAGACTTGAACCGAAATTATTTATGAAAAGGATCCATTCCGTGAGTCCTTCCAATACGAATTGATCATAGATGGATTGCTCTCTGACATTTGCAACCGAGAATTTGGTTTCCATTCCCCTGAAAACCTTCTGAGCTTCTCCCCATATGGCAAAGTAAAAATCAGGAGAAATACTCCATGAGAATGCATGAGGGATTTTTCTATCAACGGGAAACTTATAAAAAATAACCTGTCTGCCCGATTGCACATCGTAAAAGATTAGCTCATGAACTACCTGCCCCATCTCACTCCTTGCAGTTGACGAAGAGAGTATCTTGAATAATTTTTCGGAGAGTTTTCTCTTGTATGTCACCTTTTCGATACAAAGGCGCTCTCCTGTGCGATCAACTATTACTTTGGGTAAAAGTGAATTTTCATTTTTTAAAGCTTCACTTTTAAATGCGGGTATCAGGTACTCTTTTTCCTCGGGCTTTGTCGGGTAAACCAAAAGTCCCTCTTCTGCCTTGATAAAAACAATCCCGTTATTTCCAACTCCAATAATCTCAAAATTGGAATAGTCTATTGTTCTTTGCCAGATTTCACGATAATCCCTCAAAAGGGAAATTTCTCTCCCCTCCAGACCGAGGAGATACCTTGAATTCTCACTACCAAAAAAAGTCTTCCTCATATATATCAATACCACCAATATTTATTAAAATAACTTTTCTATAAATGAAGAAGTCTTCCTGCATGAGGGAGGTTAAGAGGGAAAAGGGAAAAGGGAAAAGGGAAAAGGGAAGAGGGAAGAGGGAAGAGGGAGGTTGGATGACGGATGTCAGAGGACGGATCTCGTTTCCCGATTCTCGCTTCCCATATCTTACTTCTATCTATCACAGAATGCATAGAGGACACAGAATTATCGGTGTTTTTTATTTATTATCCTCTGCGGACTCTGCGCTCTCTGCGTTGAAAAACCACCTGTTCGATAGTTTCGAGTGGGGATAACGATGTCAAAATCAGGGATAAATGTCATGAATGAATAGTATCAAAGGTTGGGTTTACTTCCTGGAAGTTACTGCTCCCGTATCGGAATCCACAACCAGGACTACCTGGATATATGGAGACATCGGACCCATGAGGGCGGGACCCACGCTGGATAAAAAGTCCGTGTTATGACTTATATAGTCTTTCAATGTAAATACTTCTCCTTTTGTCGGTTCTTTATTTCTATCATCTGCTTCCATTGATGTAGCTTTCCTTTTATTACAGAATGTTTTAAAAATCACTTTTCAACTCTCATATCATGTTATATGATTTTAAGCATGAATCCAATAGATAAAATGTTAACTATTGTTAAGTAATTATTAACAGTCGAACTAAAATGAAAAAAACACGGTTATAAAAGTATCCTTCCTATTCCGTCGTTAGCCTTCTTCTTGATGTTATATCGTTAATAAAATTATTGACAATATAATTAATTGTATTGCGTTCTATTGACAACTGTCTGAATCCCAATCTTGATTCTATTGCCTCTCTCCAGTACTTGTCTCTCTGGGGATCTTCCGATTCATATATATGCTCATAGACAACATCTTTTATCCCTGCGACGGCCAGTTGTTTTGTACATGTATAACAGGGCATGAGGGTTACATACAAAGTCGCTCCCTCCACACTTATTCCTTTTTTTGCCGCCTGCGCAAGGAGATTGGCCTCCGCATGTGAAGCACGGCAATAATCATATTTCCCCTGTTTTTTCTTCCCCAGGGATCTCTTGAAGCATTGATCCTCATCAAGACAATGCTTATCATCGGGCATGGAACCGTTATATCCTGTCGCCAGGATCTGTCTGTCAAGGACAAGTATCGCCCCTACGGGACGGGACAGGCAAGTTGACCTTGAAGCTGCCACTTTCGCCAGGAACATGAAATACTCATCCCAACCGGGACGTTTACTTATCTTATGCTTTTTTGCCGGCTTTTCCATATATTTATCACTACCTCCGTATTTGATAATATGTCTTGTTTTTTTATATATATATCATTATCCTTCCATTGGGAAGAAAAAGGATGACGGAGAACGGATCCCGTTTCCCATTTCCAACTTCCCACTTCCCACATCAATTTTGTAGGTATCACCGTTTTAACCATCTATTCTCTGCGCCCTCTGCGCTCTCCGCGGTGAATTTAAAAGCATTATCCGGGTTGAATGCTTACTTTCATCATTACAAAAGTTTATTATATATACATTCATATTAAGGTATGTTGAAGGAAAAATTTCAAATTCAATAAATATATCATAGAACCTGAGATACTGTTTTCCGGTCTGTATATCTGAATAATTCCGGCAAACAAATTTAAATAAGAATATGTAACAATTATGAAAAATCTTTTCTTTCTCAACTATATAGAGGCATTAGGCGCAGCAGTATTAGGCTGCCTTACATATATCGGCGGAATTATCCTATTACTGTTGGACAGTGTAAAATGGATTATTCGGGGTATTCTTCAGTTCAACCTCAGAATCAGACTCTTTATCGAACAGGCGGCGGTTCTGGGAGTCAACTCCTTTTCGATAGTTACTATAACCACATGTTTTACAGGCGCGGTTATTTCACTTCAACTGGCGGAGATGGCGGTTCGTTATGGAGCGGGAAGATTCGTCGGCGGTGGTGTTGCAATATCAATGGCAAGGGAATTGGCTCCTATGCTCACAGCTATTGTTGTGGCAGGACGAGCGGGATCGGCAATCACAGCGGAGATAGGCTCAATGAGAGTCACGGAACAGATTGATGCCCTCAAGGCGATGGCGACAAGTCCCGTGAAGTATCTTGTTGTCCCAAGGCTCCTTGCCTGCTCTGCGTTACTCCCGATGTTATGCCTTTTTTCCATGTTTGCCGGAGTGTTGGGAGGAGCGGTGGTTGCCCATTTTATAGCGGGAGTAAGATTTGACGCATATTTTGATTCCATCAGGAATATGATGGCTATGAAGGATATCTATAAAGGACTTTTCAAATCATTTATATTTGCTATTGAAATTGCGATGATCAGTTGCTATCAGGGACTTAATACAGAGGGTGGAGCGGCAGGAGTCGGAAAAGCCACTACAGGCTCTGTTGTTTATTCGATGCTGACAGTTTTCATAACAAACTTCATGCTCACTGCACTTATGTTTCCAATAGGGCAATAGTTTCAAAGAGGAAATGAAATTAGATTAATGCTAGGTTTTTTAAATAAATCGAAAAAGAATAATAAGGATTCGAAAGAGAGCAAGGAATCCATTGATGATAATGTCAAAATTGCCATCAGGGATCTTACTGTTATTCTTGGGAACAGGAAAATTCTTGACAAGACAAGTCTTGATATACATACGGGAAAGACCGTTGCGGTAATGGGTCTTTCCGGGATGGGTAAATCGACTCTCCTGCGCTCTATAATTCGTCTCCTGGAGCCTGAGGGCGGGCAGATATTCTTTGAAGGAAAAGACATTCTTCAGATGAACCAACATAAGTTGGATGAAACTCTGAAAAATATAGGTATGGTATTCCAGAAGGGCGCCCTTTTTGATTCTATGACTATAGCGGAGAATGTAGGGTTCGGCTTGAAGGAACATACTACGATGAAGCCAAAGGAAATATTGGAGAAAGTTTCCAAGACATTAGAGATAGTTGATCTTGCGGGCAGGGAAGATAATATGCCTTCAGAGCTTTCCGGTGGTATGCAGAAGAGGGCAAGTCTGGCAAGAGCAATATGTTACAATCCCGAGGTTGTGCTATATGACGAGCCGACCACCGGGCTGGATCCGATAATATGTAATGTTATCAACAAATTGATTATGGATATGCAAAAGCGTTTTAAGGTAACATCAGTCGTTGTTACACATGACCTGGAATCTGCAAGAATGGTTGCCGATGAGATAATGATGCTTCATGAGGGTAAGATTATCGAAAGGGGCTCACCCGATAATTTCTTCAACTCAACAAATCCCATCATACAACAATTTGTAAAAGGCTCATCGGAAGGACCGATAAAGGTTTAATTGCGGGGGAGGAGCAAGGTATGAAAAACAGATCGTCAAATGAACTTAAAGTGGGTATTATTACAATAGTATTCATTGTCGTTTTATATATTGCACTACAACAGATGGGTGTGGTGGGAAAAAAAGAGGGCAAGACATTTGTAGTTCAATTCAGTCGTATCGGCGGAATTACCGAGGGAGCGAGCGTTCGATATGCAGGAATGGAAATCGGAAAGGTCAAGGAGATTGATATCAAGTCCGCCCCCCTGTATACGTGGAACGACAGGAAGCACAAATTCGAACTTCAATATGGTGCAGACGGAAAGCCCAAGAAAGTTGACCAGGCGCTCATTACGATAATGATAACCCGTAAAGGCGTATTCAAGAATGACCTGCCGATATTCACGGACAAGACAGAAATTATGATTTCCCAGTCGCTGATGGGTGACAAATGGATAGAAATTCGTCCACAGACGGGAACACCCATCAGACCGGGGCAGATTATCCTGGGACATCCGCCGACCACCGTCGAGGATTTCATAGCGAAGGCCGAGGAAGCAATCGAGAAGCTTGAAACGGCTGTTGATTCCTTCAACAAGGTTCTTGGCGACCCTCAAATCCAGAAGGATATCAAGTTAAGTCTTGAGAATTTCAAGGACCTCACAGCTAACCTGAAAGACGCTTCTTCATCTGCCAAGGAAGGAATTGAACGGATTTCAAACAGGCTGAATACGGTAACGCTAAATGTTAACAGAGTGATAAATAATGTTGACGGACTGGTAAGCAATGTTGACAGGCAAGTAACTGTAAGCGGAAGAAACCTTGAGAGTCTCACAGGAACCCTGAACAGAATGGCCGTTACAAACGAGACTGATATAAGATTACTGGTGAAGAACCTCGTCACCACTTCAAAAAGTCTGAAAAACACCTTGAAAGTCGTTGAGGAGCTTGTCTCCAGGAAAGAATTCAGCGAGGATATTCTGGATACTCTTCACAATATCAAGGCTGCCAGTGAAGAAGTAGTGGGCATTGCTTCAGATATTCGCGCAGTGACATCCGACGGTCAGATTCGAGAAGATTTGAAGACTGCGGTTCATGAAGCAAAGGAAGCTGTTACGGGAGCAAATCAACTTATCAAGGGTGTGAATGGTTTTCTGGGCATAAAAAGTAAAGACGGCTCATCAATCAAAATGAAAAAATTAATTGAATTAAACGCCGAGGCGGAGTGGAATGATAAAAACGGTCGTGTTTCTCCGAATGTCAATGCAATTTTACTCCCGGAGCACAGGGGCTCTGTGAAATTTGGAGTTGACAGCATCGGGTATAATAATCTCTGGAACCTTCAATATCGTATGGGAACCGGCGTTGTAAAGCCCAGGGTCGGACTTGTCCGATCACAGTTCGGAATAGGCACTGACCTGGACCTGGGAAAGAGCCTGGATCTATTTATTGACGCTTACAATCCCAGAGATGTCAATGTGGATGTTACAGGCAGGATTATGTTAATGAAAGACTTTTACCTCCTTGGCGGAGTGAGGGACGTATTTGACAAGAAGAATAAGCATACTATATTTGGAGCCGGGAAGAGGTTTTAAGATGAGGGGGCAGCGACTTGCTGGAAGAACACAAATTATCTACAGATGAAATTCTGGACGGGAGATACCGCATCTCAAACCTGATAAAAGCAGGAGGAATGGGAGCGGTTTACAAGGCCCTGGATATTCATCTTGACAACAGAATTTGTGCTGTCAAAGAAATGCTTGATTCTTTTTCCACCCCGGAGGAGAGAAGATCGGGCATTGATCGGTTCCTTAGTGAAATTCAGGTGTTAGAGAGTTTTAGACATCCCAATATTCCCCATGTGACAGATCATTTTTTCCTCGAGAAATCTCCGGATCGTTTTTATTATTTTGTGATGGACTATATTGACGGAACTGATCTATCCTCTCTTTTAAAGAGGGATGGTGCTCCGGGACTGCCAGAATCACAGGTGATCCAGTATGCCATCCAGGTATGTGAAGCGCTTGAATATCTTCACAGTCTGGATCCTCCCGTAGCCCACAGGGATATCAAGTGTTCGAACATGTTATACAGGTATGAGGATCGCAGAATACTGCTCATTGACTTCGGTATCGCCCGTGTAGCTAATCCCGGAGAGGGATACTGGATAGGTACTCCTGGTTACGCTCCCCCGGAACAGCAGATGGGAAAACCAATTCCCGCTTCCGATTATTACGCCCTGGGAGCGACAATGCACGAACTTCTCACGGGAAAGAGACCCGAGGATTTCTACTTCCCCTCTTTCGAAGAGCTTGATATAACAATTGGCGACAGGTTGAATGAATTTATCGGTACCTGCCTGGAACTTGACCCAGCGGATCGTCCTTTAAATGCCAAGATTATGAAAGAAGAACTTCTGAATATACTGGGGACTTCCATGGATGTTTCCCCATTGTCCGATGAATATCTTTTTGGTGAGAAGGTACAGGAATTTAAGGCGAAAAAACTTGACGGTATCTTGAGGGATCTAATAAAACGATATGGAAATGAAGCCCATACAAAGCATGTTCCGAAGTACCTTGATTATTTCAAATTTACACTATCCTGTCCCACAAATTTTTCATTGATAATCAAGAAAAGCGGCAGGGACAAGAAAATATATTTCTACGAGCAGCAAGGGATCCTGGAGAAGAAAGAGTTGGGAAGCCTGGACCCCACAAATGATGCTGAAGTGCAGTCCGTTCATAGATACATCAGTCGCTTTACGAGGGATTATGAGAAATTTAAAAGTGCAAACTGGGGTGGAGGAGAGGGATTTATTGGATTTGGCAATATAATTTCCTCATAGAGGAAATTGTATCGCTTCGAAGAAATAAATATCATATTGGCCGGATCGTTATGTTATTATTTTATTTGATATGATTATTTAAAAATAACTGATCATGTTAATATTTGACTCTTACATTCCTGAGTTATAATGTGTTTCCGGTAATAGCTATATTCTCAAGGAGGGCCCTAATTGATTAGCAATATAGATAAATTGACAGGCCTGTATGTAAAAAAATATTTTGTAAAACGGTTGGAGGAAGAACTTGCAAGAACCAGGCGTTACAAGAGGCCTCTTACACTAATTCTTTTCGAGATCAACTATAACTACTTCATGCCGGAATATAATATCAGGTGGGCTATGGTTTATACTATCCTTAAGCAATTCGGAGCGCTCCTTCTTCGCCAGTTGAGAAATGTCGATCTCGCGGGAAGATACGGGGGAGAGATGTTCTCGGTACTTTTACCCGAAACACCGCTTATAGGAGGAAAAATTGCGGCAGAGAGAATTCGCAAAGGAGTGGAAGATCACACATTTCTTGGTGACTCCATGGTTAAGGAAGTTCGTCTCGCTGTGAATTGCGGCACCGCTGCCTTTCCCATACATGGGAAAAATTGCCAGGAACTTTTCTCCTCGGCTCACCAGGGACTTTTAATTTCCCGGAACGAGGGAGGAAATAAAGTTGTTATATGCCCTCATGAGCTTTACGACAACGAAGGAAATTCACTTCTGACCATAGGACTTGAAGACGAATCGGCAAAAAAAGCCGCGGAATCTAAAAAGGCCGATGAGCCAGACCTTATTGATATTATTAAATCGGATAACACCAATAAGAACGACGGAGATTCCAAAGATAAAGAAGAGCTCAAGGAAGAAGAGAAAAAAGCTCCGGACGAATCCGAGGATAATGTTGGAATAAAATCGGCAATAGAAAAAAAGAAAGAGGAATTATGGAAGGGACTTGAAGAGAAGATGGGTAATGACTGAACATAAAGAAACGGGGACCCTCTTCCTTACCGCCACTCCCATAGGAAATCTCGACGATATCACAATAAGGGCATTGGATATATTAAAAAAAGTGGATATCGTCGCCGCCGAAGATACAAGGAGAACCCGGAAACTTCTCTCATTTTATGACATCCACAAACCCCTTATTTCTTTCAGAGAGCATAATAAGATATATCAGGGACAAAAAATTATCGGGATGCTGAAAGAGGGAAAGAATGTCGCCCTGTGCAGTGATGCGGGGATGCCGGTGATCTCCGACCCCGGTGAAGATTTCATCAGGCTCTGTATTGATGAGGATATACCTTTCACCATAATCCCGGGGGCGAATGCTGCAATTTCCGCTCTTGTATTATCCGGATTTTCCGCAAACACATTTCTTTACCTGGGCTTCATCCCCCGCAAGAAAAAGAAAAAACGGGAATTTCTCGAGAATATTTCAAAAGAACCTCATACATTGATTTTCTATGAATCTCCCAAAAGAGTGGTGCCCCTGCTTGAAGCTGTCTATGAAGTTATGGGAGATAGAAGGGTTTGTGTTGTGAGGGAATTGACAAAGATTCACGAGGAAGCAATTAGGGGAGAAACAACTCAAATTATCGGGGAGTTGAAGGACAGGGAATTAAGAGGGGAATTTACAATAATAATCGAGGGATTTGTTGAAGAAGAGAATGATGGGGATTACCTGGACGTAACTGAGATCGTATCAGAGGTGGAAAAGCTTACATCGGAGGGTATGTCCAAAAATGACGCCTTTAAAAAGATTGCTCCAAAATACCATACTTCAAAAAGAGCTATATATTCGATTTATCTAACTTATCAGGAGAAAAAATAAGGAGACTATTCACCGCAGAGAATACTGAAACAAGCCTGCCCCGGCGAAGGCCGGGATTCAGCACAGGTTTCTGATTGTCATGTTATGACAATTGCAGGGATTGCCTTTATTAATGAATCGCACGCTGCGCCGTCCCGCCGCCCTGATAACGACAATTGTGTAAGCTCTGTAATATGTGCCTCTTAATCCCCGGATAAATTCCAGGCATACCCGGAATATATTTTTATTTTTTGCGATCTATATATATGTTGGCATCTAATTATCAGGGGGGTTGGTTAACATGGCATGTGGTATCGTCATTGCAATTTTCCTTATCATACTGTTTGTCGCCGCCTTCAGCGACCATAAAAAGAGGAAAGACAAGGAAAATCTCCTGGAATCCTTGTCAAACGAAGTACCTCTTTTTCAAGTGAAGTTCAATAGGATGATTGATAAGATTCGAGAGAAGGTTTTCTCGCTCTCGGACAAAGTTGATAAAATCGAGAGCAATCAAAAGAAACAAATGTCCGGGGGAATATGGGACAGGCTCAATAAAATTGATAAAAGAATCGGGAAAATAGAGAATATCGTCTCGATTTCACCCCCGGAGTCTGAGATCCAGGCTGAGTCAGGTGAAGCGGCAATCCTGATTGAATCCGTCGAAGAGATACAAGATCAGGAAGAACACAAAGAAGCTGAATCTATACCGCTTGAATCGAGATCACAGGTGGAAAGAAAGAATGATGGAATAAGTCGCAAAGAAGAAGATGTCGAAGAAGAGCAAAGAATACTTGTCGAGCTTGTAAGACCGGGCCCCGAAAAAACAGAAAGTAAGGACAATGGTGAACCTGTCGATTTATATCTTGCATCTATAAAATCACAGGCAAACGACGAAGAGGAACCTGTTTCACAATCCCCGGAGGAGAAAATTGAAACCGGAAAACAGGAAAACGCCGGGATGGGCATATTAACCACATCAGGGAATACATTACAAAACCTTTCCGCAAATAAAAAGAAATATTCCGAGAAAGCTTCACGATGGGAGATGGAATTGGCCGGAAGATGGATGGGCGTGGTCGGAATCATATTGATAATGATGGGGGTCATATTTTTCCTTCGAAAGGCCATGCAGGCGGCAAAAGGCGGAATTATTCCACACGGACTGCCACAGGTTATAGTCGGCGTGCTTCTCGGAATCGGACTCATTGCACTTGGGGATCGCTTCCACCGGAAGGATATGAAGACTCTGGGGCACTCCCTCATCGGCGGTGGACTCTGCACATTATTTTTCACCATCAGCGCATCTTACTTCTACTTCGGATTGATCAGCAATCGCTTCATTCTCGCCGCTTTAATATTCGGCACAATAGCGGCATCCGGCGTCACCATTTTTAAGTATAATTCCAAAATCATCGCAAATGTTGTACTCCTTATCTCGTTTGCAACACCGTTTTTGATGATGTTTAAATTTGCCGATTTAAGACTTCTCTATTTCTACCTCATTGCAATAAACCTCGGCGTGGTCTTTGTTGCATACCGGAAGAAATGGGCATACTACATCATGGCTGCGTTCCTGCTGACATATTTTCATTATTTCTGGAACTACGGACTCACACAGGAAAACACAGGAACAAGTTTAACATTCCTATCCATTTTCTATGTGATTTTTCTGCTTTCCAACAACCTGTTTCATTTCAAGGAAAAAGTATCCGGAGGATACAACCTTTTCATCTCGTATTTCAATCCGTTATTATTCGGGTGTATATCATATTATGCCCTGCTGAAAAGTCCCAATTGGCAGGCTCTCAGCACATACACCGCCCTTGCTCTTATACATCTGTATATCGTCGGTAAATCAAGACGTCTCGAGGAATACGATCCCAGGTTTGCCGCAATGACCCGCGCCAACCTTATCATCGGGCTCATGTTCATTACTACCGCGATTAGCTTCTTTACATTTTTCACCGATACCGACACATACTTCGGACTTGTTACGGCGCTGTGGTTCATCGAAGCTTTCGCCCTGCTGATATTCAGTTTCAGGATCGGTTTCTGCGACAGAATCATCAGGCGGTTTTCATACCTTGTCCTGGGGATAATATGGGCACAGATGATTTCGGTCATATCCTGGATGCCACAAGGCACTGCCTGGCAGATATTGCATAAGTTCTCCATCTATTTTGTCTCGATGATTCTATTTTACGCATATTTCCATATTATGTATAAAAACAAGCAGGAGCTTGAGGGTGAGGATAACCGGATGATGGCGGCTTCACTCCTGTCCTGCTTCGGGATTGCCATCTATCTGACATATAGCTTCTATCATATATATGCCCTGTTGGTCATACTGGCGGCGGCGGCGTATATCCTCCTGTACCTCTCACACCGTTTCCGGGACAGGCTCTCATATTTCAGGTATATAAGCTATATGTTGTTTGCGGGTATTTCAGTGTCAATTGTTCTCCTCGAATTCTCAGTACCTGAAGTTTTCCCGATTATCGCAAGAACCGTCAAATCCGAAAAGACTGTCCTGTATATAATACTTGCATTTATTTACGGGCTGAATTTCTATACTCTATTCAAATACTCCGGGCTTACAAAAGATCAAAAAGAAAAATTTATTTTCAGCATTTCAATCCTCACACCGGCAATTATTGCAATGATACTGGGTTATCATTATCTGAAGGTTTATTCGCTATTGCTTCTGGCTGGAGTTGTGGGATATGTGCTTTTATACCTCTCATTTCGATTCCGGGATAAGATCAGGAATTTGCGTTTTGCAGGTTATGTGGTGTTCATAGGTGTTATAGCGGGGCTGGTGGGAGTTGAAGTTGCCGTATTTGGGGGAAATATCGCCCATATATCGTTCAGGATATCCCCAATTCTGAAAACAGTTCTTTACTCCGCCCTTGCGGTTGTCTTTTGTGTTAACTTCATCACTCTTTACAGGGAGCGGGACCTTCTTCATGAGAACGAGAAGTTAATGATGGGTTTATCCGTCATAGCTCCCGGAATTATAACATTCATCCTGACATATCGTTATGTCAACCCGTTTGGGATGATGATCATAGGGGCGTTCATATCGAATATTTTCCTTTATCTTGCCCTGCGGTTCAGGAAGGAGATCCGCTCTCTCAAAACAATTTCGTACCTATTGATGGGCTCGATAACATTTCTTGTGCTGGTATGGCCTTTTAGAACAATGAATATGCACTATCTGAACTTCCGGTTTATTTCAATTCTATGTATTGCTTTCCTGTTCCTGAACGCCTGGTATTATATAAGAAAGCATGAAGATGTTCTCTCTGATGAGAATAAGAAATACCCGCTATATATCTTCTCCATGATCTGCATTGTCTTGATGAAAGGTTTTGTTATGGAATCTTATGGGTCAGTCTCGACACTGATGTGGAGTTTAATCGGACTGGGTGTCTTGTATATCGGTAAGTACAAGCTCAAGGACAGGAGAGTTGCTCAAGCAGGCTTCGTCGCCCTCTCAATTGCACTTTTAAAATCGCTTGCTTATGACTCCTCGGCCATATCACTTGCCGGAAAGATGATCGTATTAAAAAAAGCAGCGGGTGTGTCGGCGCTCTCCGTACTTGGCAATGTCTATTCCCTGCAGGTAATAGGTCATGATATCGCCCTGCTCTTATCAATAGGAGCGGTGTTTTATGTTGCATCGAGGTTGACAAAAGATGAGCCTGTATTGAGAGATGTATTCCAGGCGTATTGTCTTATTATTCTTGCATTTCAGATGAGCTCGGTTCTGTTCAGGGTTTACGGCATTCTTGATAATTTCCAGGTGATTCTTACGGTTTTCTGGGGAATTATCTCCCTTGTGAATATAATAATCGGTCTCCAGATGGGAAGGAAGGTCTTCCGTCTATTCGGTCTTGTCCTGCTCATTGCATCAGCTTTGAAAATTGTGTTTATTGACATATGGGTTCTGGGATTTTATTTCATGGCAATGCCCCTGTTCATTGTCGGAGGAATATTTATAGTAACCTCATTCCTTTACCAGAAATACCGCGGGCAATTGGCCGAGAAGACTGAAAAAACAGTGGCAGTAAAACCTGCATAGGGGGCCTAATCTTTGATGCTCTATTCCAATGGAAGATGTCCTTCCTTATTGAAAAAAGCCTTGCAAATTGTCATTCTGAGCGGATCAAGAATGAGTTGCTTTAATCCGATGATTTTCTTAAAGATAAAATTTTCTTGATGCTCGTGATTGACACAGCGAAGAATCTCGGCCCTGATTGTTTAATGGAGCAGGTCTTGATAAAAAAGAGGATTATTCTGAAGTAGATCCCCGGGGATGAGATCCTTCGCTGTGGGATAAATCGGAGGCAAGTATATGTCTGTTCTTGCCATGTTTTATCCGGGAAAGGAAAAGATCGTATTCCGCTCAGGATGACACAAAAATTGATATGATTATCGGACAATTCACTCCATCCCAAAAAATGTATATAAAGATTTGATATTGAGCGGGGGGTGTAATTCTACCATTGGTTTTGTGAAGTGCAGTAAATAAAGGAAAACAATCAGGATTATTGAAAGCTTTTTATATGCGATTATAACAGGCTTTCTTTTTAATTCGGACATTGATCGCATATGTATTAGTAATCAGGATGACAGTTTGGAAGACATCGAAAGTAAATAAAACTAATTCTCTGCGTTCTCCGCGATCTCTGCATTGAAAAAAATAATTATGTGTGGAATATTTGGATTTACAACTGAAAACACTCCCGGTTTCGACAGGCAAGTTATACTTGAAAAAATGTGCGATTCCATCAGGTACAGAGGACCTGACGATGAGGGATATTATATCGACGACAACATATCCCTTGGGATGTGCAGACTTTCAATTATAGACCTGGATACCGGGCAACAGCCTATATTCAACGAGGATAGGTCAGTTCTTGTTGTCTGTAACGGTGAGATTTATAATTTCAGGGAAATAAGGGATGAAATGGAAAAGAAGGGGCATAAATTCCACACATCCACAGATGTTGAAGTTATAGCTCATCTTTACGAGGAATACGGTAATGACTTTATCAAAAAACTTGACGGAATGTTCGGACTTGCCCTGTGGGATATAAATAAAAAAAAGCTTATCCTTGCAAGGGACAGGATGGGCATAAAGCCCCTGTTTTATTATGAGAAAGACGGCGTTTTAGCATTTGGCTCTGAGATCAAGACGATCATGAAAATCCCTGGAATTGACGATCTGATGGACACAACCGCACTTTACGATTATTTCTCATACAACTACATCCCCGCTCCCCGCAGCATATACAGCCATATAAAGAAACTGCTTCCCGGACATTATATTGTGTATGAGAACGGCAAGACCTCGATAAATAAATACTGGTCTCTTGATCCGGATCTCATAAATTACAGCAGGAGTGAGGGCGAATGGGCAGAGTTGATATACTCAGCATTGAAAGGGGCTGTCCGCAGTCATCTGGTCAGTGATGTGCCTCTTGGGGTCCTTCTCAGCGGAGGCATAGACTCGACAGCGATTACGGCAATTATGACCCGGATGAATGTCCCCGTTCGCACATTCTCGATAGGATTCCAGGAGAAATCATTCAATGAGCTGGAATATGCGCGATTGGCGGCTGAAAAATATGGATGTGAGCATCACGAGGAAGTTGCCCGCCCTGATGCGGTTTCGTTGATCAATGAAATCACCGGGCATTTTGATGAGCCTTACGCGGATTCGTCCGCCTTGCCGGTATATCTTGTTTCCAAGTTAGCAAGAAAGAATGTGAAAGTTGTATTATCAGGAGAGGGAAGCGACGAGATTTTCGCCGGCTATATGACTTATGACGCTGATATGCTTGCCGAGAAATATCAGAAGATACCGGGAGTTGTTAGAAATAAAATATTGCCGGGAATTGTCAACCTTCTCCCCGTATCAACAAAAAAAGTGAGCTTCGATTACAAGGCCAGGAGGTTTATTCGGGGAGCGAACCAGGATCTCATAACAAGACATTACCTATGGAAAGTAATATTTGACGAGGACGAAAAGAGAAAGTTGATTCTCCCCGATGTTTATGAGAATTCTTATCCACGCGATTCAATTGAAGTTTTTAAAAAAATCTATAACCGGGGAAATCCGTCAACGGATCCCCTCAACCATATTTTATATGCCGATACCGGTGTATATCTTCCCGACGACCTGCTGACCAAAGTTGACCGGATGAGTATGGCTCACTCCATAGAATCCAGGGTTCCGTTTCTGGATCATCATCTTGTTGAGCTCGCTTTTTCCATACCCTCAAACCTTAAATTAAAAGGGAGAATTAAAAAGTATATTTTAAAGAAAGCTTTGAGAGGGATAGTGCCTGACAGAATCCTCAATCGCAAGAAAGCGGGATTCTCCATTCCCGCGGGAAAATGGTTCAAGAATGAATTGAAGGAATTTGCCGGCGAGATTCTATCTATCAGCAATATAAAGAAAACAGGTGTCCTTAATCCGGACTATGTAAGAAAAATCTGGAATGATCACCAGGAAGGAAAGTCGGAGAATTCGAGGCAGATATGGGGATTGATGATGTTTAATTTATGGAAATTGGGAATGAGGAAATAAAGAATTTTACCGCCAAGGAAAGCAGGGGGTTTTCTCTAAGGAAATTAGGAAATGAGGACGATGATGGCCGATAAACGCAGCCCGAATCTGTAGGAGGGACGTCCCCGTCCCGATAAAATGAGAACGGAAGACAGATTTGTTTATTCACCGCAAAGACCACAGAGACCACAGAGGGTAATGCGGAGCGGAGGGCGGAACTGTAGGAGGGACGTCCCCGTCCCGATAAAATGAGAACGGAAGACGGATTTGTTTTTCACAACAAAGACCACAGAGACCACAGAGGGTAATGCGGAGCGGAGGGCGGAACTGTAGGAGGGACGTCCCCGTCCCGATAAAATGAGAACGGAAGACGGATTTGTTTTTCACAACAAAGACCACAGAGACCACAGAGGGTAATGCGGAGCGGAGGGCGGAACTGTAGGAGGGATGTCCCCATCCCGATAAAATGAGAACGGAAGACGGATTTGTTTATTCACCACGAAGCCACGGAGAACACGAAGGAAATGAATGATGACGGAGACCGGAGGACGGATTGCGGAGAACAGATCACGCTTCCCACTTCTCATCTCCCGACTCCGATTATACCGGTAGCAGAGGTTTTTAAACCTCCCATGTGAACAACCCCGTCATCGGGGAAACCTAAAGGTTTCCGCTACCAGTAGCGGAGGTTTTTAAACCTCCCATTAGATTAACCCCCGGTTTTAACCGGGGGAACAAAGATGCCCCACCACCCCTTACCACTCCAGCCGCTTCAGCGGCTTCCCGACGAGAGAAGTTGGATTTTTATTGCCAGGAACCGGACGGCAGATGTCAGAGGCGAGATTATCAAACAAGAGTTTTTTCAACGCAGGGATCGCGGAGCCCACAGAAAAACATTAATATCTCTGTGCCCTCTGTGGTAAAATAGATTCTGAAACAATATCGAATTTAAACCCAACATAAACTCTGCGGTGTACCTGGAGGATAATAAATGTAAAAAGCAGAATTTCAATATAGATAATGATTTCAAAAACTAAAGATACTCCGGCCATATTCCCGCAAAGTAATTGTTCAGGAATATTATCAGGATGGGGACATCCCTCCTACTTTCCGGTCTTTGCAGTGAATAGATAGCCCGCATATTTGAATTGGAGGATTTTTGTATGAAGTATAAGTTGATAAGAAGCAGATTCCTTATCCCGGTTAATGATCGCATCGGCAGGGAGAAACGGATTGAGGACGGATTTGTATTGATTGAAAATGATATGATCCTTGATTTTGGTCAATATAATGCTGAAATTGGAAAGAATATTACAGAGAAATACAAAAACGAGCTTACAATTATCGGAAGCAAGGACAACAATACCATACCCCTCCTTGAATGTGCGGTCCTGCCGGGTTTTGTGAAGGCACATGGGCACGACCACGAATCCCCCATAATCGGCGTGGCGAAAGACGTCCCGCTCACCCCCTGGCTTGACGAGGCGGTGAACCTTTTTACCGGGTTTATTAATAAAGAACGGCAGAAGTTGGAAGAGCATTTTTCAAAATCCCCCAACCTTGTTACATATCTGAAAGCCAGGGTGGATGATATTTACTTTGGCATCACTTCTTCCATGGCTCATCATTGTAACTTCAACAAGTATTATGTCGATGAGATAGTCGAAGCTAACACCAGGGCGGGCACAAAAATGATAGTCGCAGTCGGCTCTCAGAACAGAAATTACGGTGGCGGAATTCTGGATATCCCCCCGGAGATCGCCATAGAGAGACTTGACGAATACCAGGAGAGATTCAGCAATGTTGAAAGAATAGAGATTATCCCCGGACCCGACCAGTTCTTCTCAAACGGGCCCGAGCTTCTCAAAGCATTGAAAGCTTGGGCAAATAAACGGGGCAAGCTCTTTCATATTCACTCATCGGAGGAGCCTAACACCACAGCATGGTTCAGGAAAGAATACGGAATGACGCCTGTGGAGTATGGCGACGACCTCGGTATAATGGATGAGAACACCGTTGTGGCGCACCAAGTGCATAATACGGAAGACGACCTTGAAATCCTGCGGAGAACCGGGACAAAGGTTGTGCATAATCCCCTTGCCAACACAATCCTTGGCTCCGGCATGCCTCCCATTATAAGAATGATGGAGATGGGAATTCCCGTCGCAATTTCCACCGACGGCTCCGGCAGCGCGGACAGTCAGAATATTCTCTCGGCGGCTCGATGTGCGGCGCAATATCAAAAAGCATACCATCAGGATGCCTCGCTCCTCCATAGTCAGAAGCTTATTGAGATGATAACAATCATACCCGCAAAAATCCTGAAGCTAAACGCCGGGACAATTGAAAAGGGATACGACGCCGATATTACGGCCATAGACATAACCCGCCCAAACCTGACACCCTCCAGAATTGACAATGTGGTGGAGAACCTGATATGGGCATCCGACGGCTCCGAGGCAAGGTATGTAATTGCAAACGGAAAGATACTGAAAGATGATTATAAATTTGTTACCCTGGATAAAGATACAATATTGCGAGAAGTAAAGGAGCTTTCTGAGCTTCTGATGGAATACAGAAAAACAGCGAAGGAGATAACGGGTACGGGCGCGCATAGGTAGTTCTGATATTGAAAATAAAAAACCACAGAGGAAACAGAGTCCGAGGTGGAATTCTGAAAGTTGCTGTTTGAATATAGCTCGGTGTTTCTTCCTCACTTCTAAAGTGAAATCGGATTCTCCCCCTGCCAAATCCCCGCTTTGCCTTCCGGTTTGCGATTATATATGTTTCTATTTATGGGGTGTTTATTCAGTCCGCCCCAGGGTTTGGGTGAAGGTTGGTCTCCCGATCACATGAAGAAATCGAGGCTGGAAGCCTCTCCTACAGTTAGGGATCTTATTAGTTACTTTACAGGAGGGTTATCATTCTCTTGCTCCGTGTCTGCAGAGAAGTTTTATAACATCTGTATTGTCTGTATTGTCTGTGTTATTCTTCACCCGACTCAACAGCGTCTGGCCGTCTTTATCTCTTGCATTCACATTTGCTCCGTTGTCCAGGAGAATCTTGGCTATTTCTAAATTGCTGTTAATAGCTGCATCATACAATGGTGTCGAGCCGTATTTTTTATCTTTTGCATTCACATCGGCTCCGTTGTCTATGAGAAGCATTACTGAGTCTGTTTTGCCCCCAATAGCCGCCCCATGCAACGGGGTTATGCCTTTATTTTTTGCATTCACATCGGCTCCGTTGTCTATAAGAAGTTTTACCATTTCAATTTCGCCCCAGGAAATCGCCACATACAATGGTGTCCAGCCATCTTTATCTTTCGCGTGTACAAGCTTAGGTTCCAAATTTACAAGATGACTTGCCACCTCAGTATTACCATAAATAACGGCATTAAAGACTTCTGTTTCTCTTGACGGTCCAAGAAGTCTGCCTATAAAACCACCCATCTTGAACGCTCCTCTTATTATATTATTTTTATAGACCTTCTAATTTCGAAAGAATCCACTTTTATTGAATTTTCACATAAAAGCAATTTCTTCAATATTATCTTTTTCCCTTCCGTACCCATTCCACTGCCCATTGGTTGTATCGTCAAATTTATTTTTTCGCTTTTTTTACCGCAAAAACCACAGAGGGATTCAAGGGATTGATAAAATCGAGGCTGGAAGCCTCTCCTACAGATAGATCAGCGGGTCTGAAGACCCGCGCTACGTGGATGTGTCCTCTGTGGTGAACGGGAAACGAGAAAAGGGAAACGGGAAAAAAGAAAAACTCCGGGATTTTGAGGTTTTTCGACACCCTATCCTCCGTTATCCACAATCCATTCTTTGCCTAATCTCTGTGGCCTCTGTGTCCTCTGTGGTAAAAAATAACGGTCATAAATAATATAAATCAGACTGTAGCCGGGACTTCCACATTTCTTAAAAATTCCGCGTTCAGTTCTGGCAATGTACAATTTATATACATACCGGACCCCATTTCAAACCCCGCCACCTTGCTTATTTTGGGCATTACTTTTATATACCAGTGAAAGCTTCTGTCATTGCTTTCATCTCTTGGGGGAGATTTTATGGCGAAATTGAAATCGGGATCATTCAGACCAAAATAGTACTTTGAGAAGAGGTCTTTCATTATCCATGCGAGGTCTTTTATCTCAGAGTCGGTTATATTTCTAAAATCGGGTTCATGTCGCCGGGGCATAATCCATGTTTCAAAAGGCGCACCTGATGCGTATGGGCAAAAAGCAATAAACGAGTCATTCTCCGTTACAACACGAACTCTCTCTTTATCCTCGTCATTCATCATAACGCAGAAAACGCAATTTCCGGTGTCGTCACAGTATCTTTTGGCATTATCAAGCCTGCCCCTCATATGTAGCGGGACAACGGGGATAGCAATCATCTGGGCGTGAGGGTGAGCAAGGGAGCATCCCGCTGACGGGCCGTAATTCTTGAACAGGATAACGGCCTCGATTCGCTCGTCCTCCATCGCCTTTTTATAGCGCAAGAGATATGTTTGAATAATGCTTTCCAGGTGAGGCAGGCTCATTTTTGTGTAATGGTCATTGTGCAGGGAGCTTTCAATTATCACCTCGTGATATCCAACTCCATCCATTTTCCTGTAAATCCCCTCGACCGTCCTTTTCCTGCCCCCCTCGGGTTTGAATGCGGGAAATTTATTGTCAACAACCCTGACGAGCCATTTCCCGTCATGTTCAAGGACATAATGAGCCGGTGGGGTTTTATGCTCATTCCCCGGGCAAAACGGGCATTTCTCCGAGTGGGCGAAATCCTCCCTCTGAGGTTTCTTATGCTTGAAATCCTTCGGTCTTTTTGCCCTGTCGCTTGCAATCACATACCATTCTTTGGTGGCAATATTTTGTCTTAATTCCGACATATCGTCCCTCCTCGAAAAATAATACTTGCTCAACATGATAGTTATTTGGGGGAAAACCTTATTTAAGAAAGTATTTCACCCACGCCCCCTGATTGTTAAGCCGCTGAAGCGGCTTGAGGGGATGTAGCTTTACATCAAGCCGCTTCAGCGGCTTAAAGCTGAGAGCTTTCTTTCAAGAAGGTTCCCACAAAGAAATATAACCGGCATTTTAGGTTACTTGTCCTTTTTAATGTTTCCCTGTCTATAGTCGATAATTCTTAAATCCACTCCCGTTTGCCTGTTGAGAATTCTTCTTTTTTTATCGAGAATCGTCACTACCCCATCAAATCCATGCATAGCATTAATAACTTCTATATATGCAGCGTTAGGTGGTGTGTAAAAACCGACTGCATCGCCGTTATATCTCGTTACGACGAGCTTGTTTTTTCTCAACGACGGGCGGGAGACCTCTGTAGAAATCATTATATCTCCCACGAATGAATTATCTATTACAAGAGTCTCTCCCTTGCTGTTCAGGCACTTCACATATCCGTTACTCTGTGCATCCGAGCGAAACACCAGTATGAAGGTGGTCTTCGGGGGCATAATAATCCAAATTCTGCCGTCATCCCTGAAGAAAAGTAGATCATATTCGGGAATTTCTCCTTTGTCGGGATTGGCATAAACCGAAAAAGGCGTGATTATAAAAACAAGTATAATTGCAAGTAAAATGCTTATAGTAATTTTTTCTTTCAAGGCCATATTTATTTCCTCCGTTTTATGAGTTGTTTTGTCTCGCATATGGAAATCCCTTCCTCTATGGGAAATGGGAGGCGGGATGAACATTACACAGGAATCACCACGAAGTCACGGAGTACACGAAGAAAATAATTTTAGATACTTCGTGCTCTTCGTGCCTTCGTGGTGAAGTACTATTTTCTTTACAATTGGCTTTTCTCGTCTTCCGTTTCCGGATCCACATATACATTAGTACGAAAAAGTATTCTTTTATTCTGCTTTCTCTTCGTAAAATATACTCTGTCAAAATATTCCAGCAAGGGAATAATATATTTTCTGGTTGATTTCAGGAGATTCCTTGCCTCACCGGGAGTTATACCGTCATTTTTTACGATATAATTTCCGATGATTATTCTCGCTCTGTCAATGTTTTCTCTGAATATGATTATTTTTTCGTCCAGGGCAATTAACTCACCCGTAAAAATCATATAATCAAGAACACTACCGATCATTTTCCCTTCATAATCGAGTGATAACTTCAACTCATCAATCGTGGGCGGAGTAAAATCGGGAGATTTATAAATCCGGAGAATTTCCTGGCGGCATTCTTCATGCCGACCGGTCAAATGCGGAGTGAAATCAAATGAGGACAGGAGTGCATCTTTCTCTTTTATCTTGTTCTTATTTTTCATGTCAATCATAATCTCACGAAACATCCTGTCTTCCATTTTGGGCATGTTCTTTTTTATTTCCTCGAATTTTGTCCCGAGTCGGTACGGCTCAATTTCCTCCAGACTCTCAAGAATACCTGAGATTTGATCTTCAAATCTCTCCAGAAGTTTGGAATGAAGGTATTTATCGGCGGTCATGCTTATTAGTTTTCCTGAGTCTTCCATTTTCCTCAGAAAATCTATCATTTCGTCGCCTCTGATTGTCGTTATGCCGGCAATTGACTCTTTGGAGTGAAGAATATATGGTTCATTTTGCATTATTTCATCGAGCAATATTTCGGAATCTCCCGACTCCTTTACTTTTAAAAGCTCGATTACCCTCTTGTCAAACCTCCTGTGTTTTCCAGGATATGGCTCGATAATTTTTCCACCGCCCCATGTGTATAATGAGGACGGCGTACGAATGATGAATTTATCCTGTGCGAACACCGTTGCTGATTCCTGGAAGGATACCTGGGCATATGTTTTCTCGCCGGGCTCAAGCACGTCTCTGTCAAGGAGATATACCTGGGCGAATATCTCTGCGGTTCCGTTGTAAAGCCTGACCTCGGAATCGTTCTTCAGGGGCTGTGGAGCCGATTTCAACAATGTTATGGATACATCCATCCTGCCCGTCGCCCTTGCCGTTCGCGGCGTGATAATCCAGTCGCCCCGCTCTATATCCGCCTTTTCTACACCGGCGATATTGAGAGCGACTCTCTGTCCTGCATATGCTTTTTTTACCTCCACATTGTGAACCTGTATTTGTCGGACTTTCGCCTTCAAGCCTGCCGGGAGGATCTCAATTTTCCTGTTTTCCCTTATTTGCCCCTGATGGATCGTGCCTGTAACAACAACACCGACTCCCGGCATCAAAAACACCCTGTCTATGGGAAGTCTGAGCGATGCTCTTATAGGTCTGGGCTCCAGGAGATTAATTCTTTGGTCTATGGTATCCAACAATGTGTCCAGCCCCTCGCCTGTTGGAGCGGAAAACCTTACAATGGGCGAATCGCATAAGAACGAGTCTTTTAAAAAGTCTATAAGTTCGCTTTCCACCTGATCAACCGTCTCCGGGTCAACGCGATCGATTTTTGTGATCACGGTGATTCCGTCTTTGATCTCAAGCAACTGCATAATATCAAGATGCTCTCTTGTCTGTTCTTTTATGCCTTCTCCCGCGTCAACGACAAGCAGGGCGAAATCATATCCTCCGACTCCGCTGAGCATATTTTTCAAATATTTCTCATGCCCCGGCACATCAATAATTCCACATTCAATCCCCGACGGGAGATTTACATGGGCAAAACCAAGGTCAAGAGTAAGTTTCCTTGCTTTCTCCTGAGGCAGTCTGTCGGGATCAATCCCTGTCATTATCTTTATAAGACTACTTTTTCCATGATCAACATGTCCGGCGGTCCCGATTATATAATTATTATTCTCTCGCATGGTATCACCTGTTCTTCAATTTGTTTATAATTACTCACCGCAAAAAAAAAATATTTTTGACCTTTGTGGTCTTTGTAGTCTTTGCGGTTTAAAAAATCACTAATAACTAATAATAGTCTAATCACTCCGTATGAGCCAATATCTGCCTTGCCAGCTCCTCCTCCTCTTCCGGCAGAACTGTTCTTAAATCGAGGGAGAGGGTGGCGTTATGAATTCTTCCCAGTATGGGGATATCAGCCCCAAGAAGTCTTTTATGCAGTTCATCTGCTGAGTATTTTTTATGTGAAACGGTAAGGAGAAAAGTTGGGATATCTGTGTCCGGGAATGCGCCTCCTCCCGTTCTGGAGACATCCTTCACCAATCCAAAAGAAACATTATTACTCGCTTCGTTTTCCATTCTCTTTAAAAGCGCGGATGTTCTCTCTTTTATCCTTTCCTCACTCTGGGCAAGCATTTTAAGTATGGGTATTTCATTTTCAATGTTTTCAGGATCCCTGTAAAGCAGGAGGGTTCCCTCAAGTGCGGATATAGTTGTCTTGCCCGGTCTTAAAGCCCTTGCAAGGGGATTACTTTTCATCTGTTGTATCAAATTTTTTCTGCCGAGAATAATCCCGGCTTGTGGACCTCCCAGCATCTTGTCTCCGCTGAATGTCACGATATCCATACCGCTTTTTACCAGGTCCCCGGCGGTCTGCTCACCTCTGAGTCCGTACCTGGAGAGATCCAGCAGCAGTCCTGATCCCATATCATCTGCCGATATCAGATTATATTTTTTCGCAAGTGCGGCGACTTCTTCTCCTGAAGCTTCGTGAAAAAAACCGCGAATTGCATAATTAGACTTATGGGACTTCATCAGGATTGCCGTGTTTTCCGTGATTGCATTCTCGTAATCAGAGATATATGTTTTGTTGGTACATCCCACCTCTACAAGCTTTGCCCCGCCCTTCCTGAGGATATCGGGAAGTCTGAATGAACCTCCTATTTCTATCAATTCTCCCCTGGAGACAATCACCTCTTTCCCGTTCGCAAAAGTATCCAGCATAAGCAGGACAGCGGCGGCGTTGTTGTTGACGACGAGGGTATCTTCCGCACCGGTTAATTCGATCAGGTGTCTTTTTAGATGGACATTCCTGTTA
This sequence comes from Vulcanimicrobiota bacterium, assembly GCA_021107945.1. GTDB lineage: Bacteria > Vulcanimicrobiota > JAJTBE01 > JAJTBE01 > JAJTBE01 > JAIORV01. The sequence goes on from JAIORV010000075.1 coordinate 67,098, forward strand.
CTCCTCTTTCCTTTATCCAGATCAAACTCCAGGTTGGAATAATGCCTTGAAACCTGCAACATTAGTTCTATAGCTTTCTCCGGGAGAATAGCTCTTCCCAGGTTTGTATGAACAATAACACCTGTGGCGTTTATTACCCTTTTCAGAGACTTGTTGTTTTTCTCCGCAGTAAGTGATGATGTTTTCTCAACAACTCTCTTTACAACATCACGGGCATCTCCCGATTCATTACCTTTCAATATCCCATTTCTCTCTATTTCTATAGATTCCCTGAGGGAGTCAACAACATCTCTCCGGGGGTATTTATTTATTATAGACTGAATCGAAGATTGTGACAACATAAAATCTATGGAGGGCAGCGATCTGAGTTGTTCTTTTTTGTCCATTTTCATTCAATACTCCCTTTAAGCAACTTCCAATATATTTTATCCAATACCCACTCCCCATGTTTTTTATGCCACCTGCCCAATAATTTTGATGAGGTTTTTCTTGTGTGTTCTTATTTCCGCTACACCATTAACCTTCAAAATTTGAAAACCGATGAATCGGTTGAGACGGCGTGGTTAAGCCATTCTCCCTCCACCACAATAAATTGTGGTGTTGTTCTAAAAAACCAATTGTGGTTCGGAGCTTCATACAACCTCATGCAACCTCAATAAATTTATCCCCTTTTGGGATCACCTCACCTATTACTTCCGAATATTCATCTCCCCCATCCCTGAGATTTTGAAGAAGATCATCCGCCTTTTCAGAGGAAATCGAAATAAAGAGGCCCCCCGACGTCTGAGCATCCACCATAATTTTTCTGGCAGGCTCATCAATCCTGTCATTCCACTTTATTGATTTCTCAATATATTGCCTGTTTCTTCCGGATCCCCCGGGATAGGCTCCCTTTTCTAGAATATCACGGGTTCCCTCAATCACTGGAATTTTTTTGACTTCCAGTTTGATTGTCACATCTGAAGCTTCCGCCATTCTCAGGGCATGTCCCAGGAGTCCGAACCCCGTGATATCGGTTGCGGAGTTCGCGCCTGCTTTCATCATCGCTTCTGATGCGTTTTTATTCAAACGGGACATCCATTTTACCGCCTCTTGTTCAACATCACCCGGAGTAATACCCTTCTTGATTCCCGTGGTGATGATTCCCATTCCCAGCGGCTTGGTGAGTATCAACAAATCGCCCGCCCTTGCTCCGGAGTTGCGTGTGAACGAATTGTTTTTTACGATTCCCGTAACGGCAAGTCCATATTTTATCTCCCTGTCAATAACAGTATGTCCGCCCAGGACAACCGCTCCCGCTTCCCTTACCTTGTCTATTCCGCCGCGGAGAATTTCCCGGAGAATTATCCTGTCAACTTTCGATGGAAACCCGACGATATTTAACGCCGTTACCGGTATTGCGCCCATTGCATATATATCGCTCATTGAATTTGCCGCCGATATTTGACCAAAAAGATATGGGTCATTTACAACCGGAGGAAAAAAATCAAGAGTCTGGACGATCATGGTATTATCGTTCAACCTGAAGATCCCGGCGTCATCCGTGTAATTTTTCCCGGCAAGTATCCGGGGGTCGTCAAATGTGGGGAGTCCCAAAATAATATTTTCAAGGTCGCACGGACCCATTTTTGCCGCTCACCCGGACCCCGACGCGTATTGTGTTATCCGAAATTCGTCGTTCAATTCAATCCTCCATATATGGTTCGTTGTTCAAATCAATTCATATGCGACCAAATTTCTATCATACCGGGGGATTTCCTTTGAACTGTTTGTTTCATTCCATATTTCGAGCATGTTTTCAGACCTCTCACTGCAGGCTTATCTTTTATTACATTTTTTTCACCGCAGAGACCACAGAGGGTCCAAGAGGAAAATAAAATTATAAGCTTAATATAGACAAAGAGAAAATAAGATTGATAAACAATAAGAGACACTATCTTTTTGGGTAAGATTTTAATAGATTTATTCTCAAAAAAATACAAACCGGGTGAATGAATATGTCCGGAATTCCCGGAAATATCCCCGGACCGTTGGAATCCGGGGAATTCAAACAATTAATCAGCAACAGACTGTCTTCCATGGCAAGAAGCATCTCCGGGAGAGATTTTTTGGGTTCCAAAGCATCGGAATCTCAACAAGCCTCCTCCAAAACACCCGCTGACCAGGCAAGTGGTGGAAAACAGGCGGCGAAATCCGGCAAGGGAACCGGGGCGCAAAATCAACAGAAGCTCTCGAAGTTCAAGGGTGCCGCCTCCGATCATGTGCAATTTTCCCATGAGATGAAAGGACAGTTGAAACAATTGCGGAGACAGGCTATAAAAACACGCCATTTCAGGGACGGACTCGAATCGAAATTCCTCAACTTCCTCAAAGCCGACAAATCACAGGAGCAGATAAAACAAGCAGCCAAGTTCGCCGCATCCTCGATATGGGACATTCTCAAAAAGGCCAGAAAGGAAGGCGACGATGATGAGATTGCCACCCGCCTCCTGGCAATGCTCATGAAAGTTCATTCCTCATATACATTCGAGCATTCCGAGAGGGTTATGGAATGGACACTGGCGATGGCGGAAGAACTTGGAATCGAAAACGAGAACGAATTGGACGGACTTGGAAAGGCGTCGTTTTTCAGAGACATAGGGATGTTGGGAGATCCTATCTTGAAAGAAAATTATGATACGAAAGAATCCATATCTGAATATATGAAGAACGCCCGTGAAACACTCATGGAAAGCGGAACACTACATGATATCGGAAAAATGAGGATTCCCCCGGAAATATTAAGTAAAGTGGAACCCCTTTCTGATGAAGAATTTGAGATTATTAAGAAACACCCGTTGATAGGCGTGGAGATTGTAAAACCATATCCGGCGCTTCACCGCGCCATACCCGGAATAAGACATCACCATGAAAAATGGGACGGCTCAGGTTACCCTGACGGACTCGATGAAGAGAGTATCCCACTTGCGGCAAGGATTATTACAATTACCGATACATTCGACGCAATGACCGAGGACAGACCATACAGAAAAGGATTATCATACAGCGACGCCCTCAACGAATTAGTCAGGCTTTCAGGACAACAGTTCGACCCCAATCTCGTCCCCGTATTTATCCGAACGCTTCTTCGAAAGGGAGATATAAGTGTTAAGGATCTTGACCTGGAGATGGATGTGTCAGAAATAGTATCGGAGTTTGTGGATGAGGAATGATTGTTTCTATTCACCGCAGAGGACGCAGAGGACACTGAAACAAGCCTGCCCTGGCGAAGGCCAGGGTTCAGCGCAGGCGCAGAGATTATAATTGGTCTTAGAACAGCACCACAATTTATTGCATTCGTGTTCGCTTAAGGAAAATTTTTTTGGTTTCTTGCATGAGTATTTAAGAT